>JACCZQ010000438.1 GCA_013695905.1 Chthoniobacterales bacterium | reverse complement strand
GTCATGGAGTCGGCGTCCATCCGGCGCACCTCGGCTTTCGGGAAGAGCTGCGCCACGTGTGCTTCCACTTTCTCGGTGCCGAAGCCGGCGTAGATGAGCGCGTCTTCGTGGCAGGCGGGACATTTTTTCGGCACGGCGGCAGTGTGCCCGCACAAGTGGCAACTCAGGCGCGCAGCGGTGCGATGGAAGGTGAGGGCGACGCTGCAGTTCGGGCAGTGGCGTGCTTCGCCGCACGCGCTGCAGAGCAGTGAGGTGGAGAAGCCGCGGCGATTCAGAAAGAGGATGGTCTGCTCTCGTTTCTCCAGACGCGCGAGGATGGCGCTGTAGAGTTTCTCGCCCAGGATGGTGAGCGCTTTCGTTTTGCGTTTCTCCTGCCGCAGATCGACCACGCGGATGAGCGGCATCTGATTATCATCGACGCGCTGGGTGAGGTTCAGGAGACGGTACTTGCCGCGCGTGGCGTTATAGTAACTCTCCAGCGACGGCGTGGCGGTGCCGAGCAGCACCACGCAGTTTTCGAATTTCCCGCGGACGACGGCGACATCGCGGGCATGGTAACGCGGCGCCTCTTCCTGCTTGTAGGAGTTCTCGTGCTCTTCATCGACGACGATGAGACCGATGTTTTCGAGCGGCGCGAAGATGGCGCTGCGGGCGCCGATCACGATGCGGGCGCGGCCGGCCTGGATCTTGTGCCACTCATCGTGCCGCTCTCCTTCGGAGAGGTGGCTGTGCAGCACCGCCACGGTTTCCTGGGTATCGGCGAAGCGGCTCTTGAAACGCTCGACGGTTTGGGGCGTGAGGGAGATTTCCGGCACGAGGACGATGGCGGTTTTGCCGCGCTCGAGGGTGGAGCGGATCGCCTGCAGGTAAATTTCTGTTTTGCCGCTGCCGGTGACCCCGTGGAGCAGGAGCGGTTTGGCGTCGGTCGGCCTAACGAGCGCTTCCTCCACGGCGGCGAGGGCGGTGCTTTGCTCCGCATTGAGCGTGAGGCTGCCCGAGGCGATGAATTGCTCGTCGGCATGCGGGTCGCGCTGGACGGCTTCCTCGCGCAACTCGACGAAGCCGCGTTTCTCGAGCGCGCGCAGCGTCTGGTTATCAAGTTGCGTCTGCCGGAGGAGCTCGGCCGCAGAAACGGGCGCGGTGAGCTGCACCACCGCGTCGAGCAGCTCGGCCTGGCGCGGGGCGCGTTGGCGAAGTTTCTCCAGTTCATCAGCAGCTGGCATGCGCGCTGGCCTAACGAACAGTTGTTTCTTCCAGCCGACCTCGGCCTTGCGGATGACCTGCGGCAGCAGAGAGCGCATCACTGTTTCGATGGGGCAGCAGTAGTAGGCGCTCATCCAGCGGGCGAGCTCCAGCAGCTTCGGGCTGAGGACCGGTTTCTCGCCGACGATGGCTTCGATGGGACGGATGCCGGGGACGCTGCTTTCCTCGAGCAACGCGACCACGGTGGCGAGGGCGGATCTGTCGCGGAACGGCACCCGCAGGCGCGAGCCGATGCTCACTCGCTCCGCGAGCATCTCCGGAATTGCGTAGTCGAGCTCGCGCCGAATCGAGCGGTCGATAATGACGCGCACGTATTTCGGGTTCATGAGGAAGAAAACTGATTGCTCAACGGAAACGTTGCGTGGATTGATGCTGGGTGAGCTTCCCCTCGTTCAGGCGGTTCTCCAACTCTCCAGAACACTTCGCGGCGATCTGATCGTCACCGCCTCGCGCCATGTTTCGTTTTTTCCTAAAGCTCCTCATCTGCGCGTTCCTGGCCGGCGCGGCCGGGATGGCATACCTGGCGATGCGCACTGGCGACAAGGTCTACACGGTGCACGAGTGGCTTAGCCCGCAGCGGTTTCATCAGCATGACAATCTGATTCGCGCGCTCGCGAAGGAACACGGGATCGATCCGTTGCTGGTGAAGGCGGTGGTGTGGCGCGAAAGCCGGTTCGACGCGCATAAATACGGCGGCGCGGGTGAACGCGGCCTGATGCAGGTGGGGGAACTGGCGGCGACGGATTGGGCGCAGGAAAATCGGGTGACGGATTTTCAGGTGGAGGAATTGTTTGACCCGAAGGTGAATCTCACCGTCGGGACGTGGTATCTGGCGCGCGCGCTCGAGCGCTGGAAACAGCAGGCGGACCCGGTGCCGTTCGCGCTGGCGGAATACAATGCCGGCGCCAGCCGGGCGCAGCGCTGGGCCGGTGGGAGCGGCGACATGGTGATTTCCCCGGATGAGTTTCGCCGCAACATCAATTTCCCCGGGACGCGCGCTTACGTGGAGGGAATCATGGCGCGCCGCGATTTTTACCAGCAACGCGGGCGGTTCTGAGCAGACGCGTCAGGGCCGGCTGATCCGCACCCGCAGGAAGAGGCGGGTGGTGGTGCCGAGCGGGAGGCTGGCTTTGACGGACTGAATCGAGGCGCTGATGGGGGTGACTTCCTCCTGCACGGCCGCGGGCACCCAATCGACGAGGTCGCTTGATTGCTGCACCTCGTAGGCGACTTCAGTCGGCGCAGCGATGATGCGCGTGTAGCGTAAGGAGACGGTGCTGCCTTCCCGCTCGAGGCGCGGCTGCGCGATGCTGCCGCCGATCCACGGCAGCTTCGTCGAGATCCGCGTGGAGTAGAAGGCGCTCGGCGCGGGATTCGGAGCGGTGATCTGCACAAACTGGCTTCCGTTCCAGACGAAGAAGCCGGTCATATCGAAAAGAGCGCCGAAAAATTGTCCGTTGCCGGCGGCGTCGGTGTGGAACGGGCCGTCAACGGCGTAGTGAATGCCGGCCAGCTTCCAGATTCCGTTGTCGTTCAGGAAAGCTGCGCCGCTGGAGTCGCCAACGGAAAGATGACACTCGTTAGGCAAGCCGATCTGATCGAACGACGCTCTCAGCAGGTGCCAGTCTGGTGACATCGCATCAATGCCGGCAACCTGGTTTTCGCCCCACCGCTGCACGCCATCGCCACCGCCCCAGTGCCAGCCTTTCGGCGTGTCGCCCAGGAGCGCGGCGGCCCCACGTTGCGTGCCGCGGCCGAAGGCCACCAGGTGGGTGCCGACTTCATTGCTGCCGGTGTAGAGCGGCGCCAGCGCGGAGGGAGGGAATGGCTGCGCCACCTCCCAGAGGCTGAGGTCACTCGTGGGGTCAGGATATTCCCGCACGATCTCGTAAGACACGCCGCCGAAGACGAAGACGCCGCCGTGCCCGACGTGTTTGGCGGCGATGAAGAAATGCGGTGCGATCGGTGTGCCAAGAAAACCGCCCCAGATGCCCTGATATTGCCAGCCGCTGCCGGCGAGGGCGCCACCTGGTGGGGTGGTGTTCTCGTTCGGGTCGCCCGTGCGGTAGAGAATGACGGCCCCGGCGCGGAGCGGCGCGGAGAGCAGCAACGCGGCGAGAAGGAGGAGTCGGAGCGCGCGCATTGCACTACTATCGCGAGATGCGGGTTTTCTACAACTGCTGCTGCACATCGACGGCGGCGGATTCTCAGCTAACGGTGACGGATGGAGAAGGCGGGGATTGTCGAGACGCTGGAGAAGATCGCTACGCTGCTGGAATTAAAGGACGAGAATCCGTTCAAGATCCGCGCTTATACGAATGCGGCGCGCTCGATCGAGACGTGGGGCGGCACGGCTGGTGATCTGGGGAACGATGAGACGCTGGCGAATATCCCCGGCGTGGGGAAAGCAATCGCGAGCGTGGTGAAGGAGCTGGCGCTCACTGGTTCGTCGGCATTTTACGAGCAGCTACGGGCGGAATTCCCGCCCGATATCCTGGAGCTGTTCACGTTGCCGGGGCTCGGCGCGAAGAAGGTGAAGGCGCTGCACGAGCAATTGCGCGTGAGCTCGATCACGCAGCTGCAGGAGGCGTGCGAGGCCGGGCACGTGGCGAAGCTGGCGGGGTTCGGCAAAACGACGCAGGAGAAGCTTTGCAAAGCGATCGCGGATCGAGCGAAGCATGCCGGCTCGTTTCAACTCGGAGCCGTGGCGGCAGAGGCGGAGACGTTGCGGGAAGATTTACGCGCACTTGAGGAGGTGCTGCAGGTCTCGATGGCGGGTAGTTTCCGGCGGCGGAAAGAGAT
>JACCZQ010000431.1 GCA_013695905.1 Chthoniobacterales bacterium | reverse complement strand
TTCCAGAGTAATCGTGAGGTTCTGTGCGTTGGCGACGTTCGTGAGGTTCACGGTCATGGTGTTGCCGGAGAACGTGGGACTGCCGGCGACGCTGCCGGTGCCGCTCGCCACACTGGCGGAGCCGCTCACCACTGGGTTGTTGAAGGAGACGACGATGCTGTGATTGCCGCCGCTGCTCCGGCACTCGACGCCGGGGAGAGGGATGTCGAAGTCGCCGGCACTGCCGTGCGTCTTGCGCGAGACGGCTTCGGTCAGCGCGAGCGGTGCGGCGGTGGAGATGACCTGCGTGCGGTCGCCGGTGGCGTTATGGGGATAAACCATGAGGAGGCCTTGTGAGCTGTTGCTCTGGATGTTCGCCGGATTTACCGCGGCGGTAAAGGTCTGGCCGGGTTGCGCGTTGAGGACGAATGGCTCGTTCACGCCGGCGTTCGCGGAGGCGTCAATGCCGGGATTCGCGACGTCGTAGGTGAGCCACGGCGACTCAGAGTGGACGGTGTAGCCGAGGTAATCGTGGCGGGTGACCTGCACCTTATAATTGAAGCGCGCGGTGGCGGCGGTGAGCCCGAGCTGCTGGGCGCGGACGGGAAGCATGGCGATGTTGTTGTTCAACATGTTGTTCGCGGCGGCGGTGGTGATGTTCGCGAAGAACGTAGTGCTGGTGACGGTGGTGCCGTCGGAGACGTTGCCGGCGGTCGCGCTGGTGCCGGTGAAGTAGACGTTCTGGTTGGTGCTGGTGTTTGAGGTGTAGTTGCGCAGCACGATGTTGGTGGCGCCGGTGCGGTTGCGATCAATCAGGATGCGCACCTGCGTGCCGAGCTCGCCGGGAATGGCGTAGTCTTTGTGCATGGCGACGGCGAAGACGAGGACGGTGCTTTGGTTGGTGGTGCCGACGGTGGGATCGAACGGCAGCAGGCGGCGGGCGTAGTCGCTGGTGACGCCGACGTATTTGATCTCCGACTGCTCGAAGATGGTGCCGGAGGAGGTGGCGTTCTGGTGTTGCAACTCGAACGCCTTCGCGTGCGAAACGATGTCGGCGGGATTGTTCGTGAGGGTGTTGGTGTTCGGGCCGGTGTCCATGCCGGTGCCGGTGAGCGTGAATGTCTGCGCCGGGTCGGAGTTCAACGTGGCGGGAGTGACGCTCAAGGCGGAGTTGGGGCGCACGACGCTGTGGACCGAAAGACGCATGCTGTGGCCGGGGCCGTCGATTTCGCTGAGGTGCAGCCGGCCGGCAGCTTCGGAAATGAAGTTGCGGGCGACGTTCGTGCCTTGGGTGGCGGAGGCTTGCGTGTCGCGCGAGTGGCGGAGCTGATTGCCGACCACATCGAGCTGGACGCGGAGAGTGGTTTCGCCGTTCGCGGGGACGGTGACGGTGGGGCCGTCGGGCAACGAATAGGTGGCGCCGGGTGTAGTGGCCCAGTTCATGAAGCTGACGGCGAAGGTGCGGGCGAAGTTCTCTTTGTTCACGACGCGAACGGTCTTCGTAAGCTGCTGGCTGGAGGCAACCGGCACGCTGACAAGGCCGAAGGAGACGCTCACGGGCGCGTCAGGTTCCGTGCTCATGACGAGAGCAGTGGGGAAGTTGTCGAGCGGGTTGAGCGTGACGCGACCGACGCCGACGCGCGACAAGCCGTAGAAGGCGCCGGCGGCGCTCACGCGCGGCTCGATGCGGACCGAGTTCATGAGGAGCGCCTTGTATTCTTCGCCGGTGTAGCCGGGGCGCAGCTGATGGAGGAGTGCCATGGCACCGGCGACATGTGGCGTGGCGGAGGAAGTGCCGTTGAAGCTGCGGTTGCCGTTGTTGGTGCCGACGGAGGCGGTAGAGACGGCTTCTGCCGGGCCGGTGATGTCGGGCTTCAGGTGGCTGTCGGAAGGCCGCGGACCGCGGGAGGAGTAGCTCGCCATGGCGTCGGCGACGGTGATGCCCTGGCCGTTCAAGGAGGCGGCGACGGAGATGGCGGAGGTGACGTTCGCGGGGGTGCCGGCGTTGTAATAGTTGTCGTAAGCGTTCCCGGCGGCGGCGAGGACAGACATGCCGGCGGCGGTGGCGGCGTTCGCGGAATCGGTGTCGGGATCGCCGGGATAGTCGAGGCCGGCGTCATCGCCTAACGACATGCTGACGACGGAGAGCACCGGCGTGCGTGGGACGGCGGCGGCGCCGTTCAGCGACGCAAGGCGCGGCGGGAGCGGTGCGCCTTCCGGCCCGAGCTGCCAAATGCGGACGGCGGTGGCGATGTCCACCGCATCGGCGGAGACAAACGTGGCGCCGCCGATACCGAAGACGCGCAGGCCGTAGAGAGCAGCGAGTGGTGCGATGCCGGGCGAGACTTTCGTGGTGGCGGCGGCGGTGTCGGGGTTCGTCGCATCCCAGGGGCCGGTGTAGGTGAGATTCGCGCTGGTGGTGCCGAAGCCGGCGGCGAGGCTGGCGCAGGCGGTGCCGTGGCCGTTCACGTCCATCGGGTTCGGGTCGGGTGAAGGAGTGGTGACGGGTGGGTTAGCGAAGCCGCCGTTGTAGGCGTCGCCGACGAGATCCCAACCCCAGACGACCTTGGCGGTCGGGAAATTCGTGGCGGGCGTGGAGCCGCCGATGGTGGTGGCGTTCCGCACGAAGCTGGTGGTGCCGGTGCCGGTAGGTGAACCGTCGCCGGAGCCGCCGAAGGAGCGGTGCACAAAGTCGAGGCCGGTATCGATGATGGCGATGCCGGTGTTCTCGCCGCGGCCGTTCAGCCGCGCGGGGTCCCAGAAATTGCGGGTGCCCATGTAGTTGATGCTGCTGTTTACCCGCAGCGCTTTCGGGCGGATGAGGGCGACGTTTTTCACGCCGGGCAAGCGGGAGAGGGCATCCCACTGATCGGCGCGGGCGAGGACGGCGATGCCGTTGGTGGCGATCTGGGTGCGGTAAACGATCGTGGCGCCGAACTCCGGAGAGGTGAGGCGGGCGACGAGGTTCTGCTGGCGTTGATCGAGGGTGTAGGCGTGGCTGATGGACTCGGTGGAGGCGCGCTCCTCGGCGGCGTGGCGGGCTTCGGCGTCACCGCCGCGGAAGAGGAAACGTGTGTCGCGGTAGTAGCTTTCGCTGCGGTCGGCGAAGACGAGCGCGGCGGGTGTGTCGCTCATCTGGAGGAACAGGTGGAGGCGGCCGTCTTCGGCCATCGCGATGCGGTCGTCGACGCGGCGGCTTCCGGCGGGAGCGGAGGCGTCGGGTGTGATGGTCGCGGGCGCGGCGGTGCGGGACGTGCGGCTGGTCTTGCTATCCGCCGTGGCGCCGGTGGCGGCGATGATGGCGACGACGGCGAACGGCAGGAGGAGTTTGGAGGTCTTCATACGAGGAGGAGGGAGGCGGCTGCGGCAGTGTGCTGCGGCCGGAAAGGACAGGCTTCAGAGACTGTTTTGCGGCTACTGCGTCAATGACAATATCTGCAAGAATCGTGAAACGCGCGGAGCGGCTCCGGGTTACCGCGCAGCGGCGGGCAGTATGGTGCTTGTCCGCAGGTGCGGGCGCGGCATATTCGGGGCGTGAAGATGCGCGTGATTGTGACTCCGAAGGCGACGGTGCTGGACCCGCAGGGGGCGGCGGTGCGCGAAGCGATGCAACACCTCGGGATGCCGGAGGTGCGCGAGGTGCGCATCGGGAAATACCTGGAGATCGAGGTGGAGGGCGACGCGGCGGAGGTGGAGCCGCGCCTGCACCAGCTGTGTCGTGATTTGCTCTCGAATCCGGTGATCGAGGATTACCAGCTGCAGCGCAGCGAGGAGGGGGCGGAGTGAAGTTCGCGGTGGTGCAGTTTCCGGGGTCGAACTGCGACCAGGATTGCCTCGGCGCGCTGCAGCGGATCGAGGGGGCGAACCCGGAATACGTGTGGCACAAGGAGACGAGTCTCGCGGGCTACGATGCGATCGTGCTGCCGGGGGGATTCTCGTATGGCGATTATTTGCGGTGCGGAGCGATCGCGCGGTTTTCGCCGATCATGCAGGCGGTGGTGAAAGAAGCCGCCGCCGGAAAGCTCGTCATCGGCATCTGCAACGGATTTCAAATTCTATGCGAAGCGGGGCTCCTGCCCGGTGCGCTGGTGCGGAACCGCACCCTGCGGTTCATCTGTCGCATGGCGACGACGCGCGTCGAGGTGGCGCAGTCACCGTTCACTCTTGGGACTCCGGAAGGAACGCTGCTGCGTTTGCCCGTGGCGCATGGTGAGGGCTGCTTCTTCGCCAACGAAGAGACGCTGCGCGAGCTGAACGAGAACCGGCAGGTGCTGCTTCGCTACGTTGATCCGGCCGGCCGCGCCGTCCCGGAGGCGAACTGGAATGGCTCCGTGGAAAACATCGCCGGAATCTGTAATCGGGAGCGGAACGTCTTCGGACTCATGCCGCACCCGGACCGCGCGTGCGAGGAGCGGCTCGGCAGTGGCGACGGGGTCCGGATTTTTGAATCCATGGTGCAGGCGGTGACGGACCAGCGCGCCCGCGCCGCCTAACGAGTCGGCGCTTTTCCCGTGAGTCTGTTCATCACCGGCACCGATACGGGGGTCGGGAAAACGTTCACGGCGGCGACGCTCCTCCGCCTGGCGCGCGCCACTGGTCTGCGCTGCGCCGGCATGAAACCGATCTGCTGCGGCGACCGCGCGGATGCCGAGCTGCTGCTGGCAGCGAGCAGCGATGGTTTGACCATCGATGAAGTCAACCCGGTATGGCTGAAGACACCGGCGGCGCCGTTTGCCGCCTCGTTGATCGAAGGCGTGGAAGCGGATGTCCCGCAGCTGCTCACGCGTTTTGCGGATCTGCAGAAGCGGTATGACTTCGTGGTGGTGGAGGGAGTGGGCGGCTGGCTGGTGCCGATCCGGCAGAAGTATTTCGTGAGCGATCTCGCCGCGGAGATGAAGCTGCCGGTGCTGATCGTAGCTCAGAACCGGCTCGGGTGTTTGAATCATACGCTGCTGACGATCCGCGGAGTGACCTCGCGCGGGCTCCCGTGCGTCGGCGTAGCGCTGAACGAATTCCAAGCCTCCGCCGATTACGCTTCGACGACGAACATGGAGGTGCTTAGGAAGCTCACTGAGGTGCCGATTTTGCCCGGATTAGCCGCGGAGATGAGCGAGTTTCCGCCGGAGTGGGAGCAGCTCCTTCGCCTCTGATTTGTCGGCGTAAAAGTCGCTGAATGTGACACAAGTGTCAGTTTCTTGACACGATTTCAGGGCTGGTCCACCACGCTTCCCTCGTAGAGGCCCACTGGCATCTCGATTGCTCGAATAGGCTACACAACCTCATATCTCTATGCTCCTACAAAAAACACTGCACATGAGTCAGGCCCTGGCGGAGTGCAAAGCGCGCCTCTCCAGCATCCAATCGTATCGACGGCACTTCGTCATGGTGACGAAAGCCACCGTCACCTCCTCGAAGACGGTAGACTTCAGCTTCCGTGGCCCGCTGGGCTTTGAAGCGAAGACCGTCCTCCTCGCCTCCGAGAGCGACAACCCGAACCAGTTCGCCTTCGAGTCGACTGGCGGGAACATCGATCTCATGGGCCTCGTTGATTTCGAAGAGATTCGACCGAACTGCACCGAGGTCACCCTCGCGGTGCATTACGAGATCAAGAACAAGCTGTTTGCGTGGCTCGATCGCCGCTTCCATTTTGGCGACGCGTTTTTGACGTCGGAAATGCGGAGCATCCGCGCCCATTTCGAAGGCGTCGCAGCTCCGGTCGCAGAGCGCCCGGCGATGTTCCCTTCGCTCGAGACCGCGACGGCGTAACGACACCATTCTCCATTAGGTTAAAAGAGCGCGGGGCTTTGCTCCGCGCTTTTTTTTGGGAGTGGCGACACTCCTGTCGCCATGAGCAGGCGAAACCAGGGGCAGGCGACAGGAGTGGAGTGTCGCCACTCCACTACGCGATCTTCACCGCGCGCGTCTTGTCGAGTCGCAGCACTTGGCCCGGCTGGAGCGTCAAGGTGGCTTTCGCGTCGGAAAGCTTCACCCCATCGAGCTGCACACTGCCTTGCTCGATGAGACGCCGCGCTTCCGTCCGCGATTTTGTCATACCGAATGCTTGCGCGTAGGCGGCGGCGACGATTGAGACGGCGTCGCCGCCTGGGGTGCTGAACTCCGGCAGATCCGCCGCCGACAACCGCTTCTCGCTGAAGCGCGCATTCCACTCCTGCAACACTTTCTCCGCGGCGCCCGGCGAGTGATAGGTGCGCACGATCTCCAGCCCGAGCTGCTTCTTCGCCTCCAGCGGGTGCAGCTCAGCGGGGAGCGGCCGGCCCAGCAGGAGCATGTAATAGCGCGCCATCAATTCATCCGAAATGCTCATCAGCTTCCCAAACATTTCCGTCGCGTCATCATTCACGCCGACGTAGTTGCCGAGGCTCTTGCTCATCTTCTTCACCCCGTCGAGGCCTTCGAGGATCGGCGTGAGCAGCACCACCTGCGGGGCGGTGTTCTCCTGCTTCTGAAAATCACGGCCGACGAGGATGTTGAAGAGCTGGTCGGTGCCGCCGAGTTCCACATCCGCCCGCACCATCACGGAATCCCAGCCCTGCATGATCGGGTATTGAATCTCATGGGCATGGATCGGCTGCTGCTGGTCGATCCGCGCGCGGAAATCCTCCCGTTGCAGCATCTGCTGGAGCGTCACGCGACTGTTCAGGCGCATGATTTCCTCGAAGCTCATCTTCGCGAACCACGCACCGTTATAGACGAGCTCCGTCCGCTCCGGGTCGAGCACCTTGACCGCCTGCGCGCGATACGTCTCGGCATTCGCCAACACCTGCTCGCGCGAGAGCTGCGGCCGGGTGGCAGAGCGGCCGCTCGGGTCGCCGATCATCGCCGTGTAGTCACCGACGATCAGCACCGCGGTGTGGCCGAGATCCTGAAACTGCCGCAGTTTTCGCAGCGCAATCGTGTGGCCGAGGTGCAGGTCGGGGCTGGTGGGATCGGCGCCGAGTTTCACCCGTAGCGGCCGGCCCAGCGCCAGCTTTTCGCGCAGCTCCGGTTCGCTGATGATCTGCGCCGCGCCTTGCTTAAGAATATGAAGTGCCTCGTCTGCTTGCATGCTGTTCCTGAACCGGGCCGCTCCACCCGCTTACTTGTTTTTGTTCAGGAGCTCGCGCACCTGGTCGATCGTTAAAGGACGATCCTGCTGGCTCAGCGCCTTCTGGCTTTTCCCGCGACCGAGGAAGGGGCGGGTGCCGGAAAACTCGGAGACGTCCACAGCCTTCTTCTCCGCGTCGTGAGCTCCGCGCACGGCCGTGAAGGCGGCGGTGGAGTAGGGGACATCGGCTTTCGGAATCCGCCGGCGCGTGGCGACATTCGCCACCGCACCTTGCGAGCGTGAGACGCGGGTGCCGGCGAACTCCTGCGCGTGGAAGGTGCCGGCGGGGAACTCCTTCTCTTTTGGCCGCCGTTTGAAGAAGAGGAATGACTTCGTCCGCGCCTCCTTGATCGTCACGCTCCCGCCGCCGCGGAACTGCTTTTCCTGCACCGGGTTTTGCAGCGACATGTCGGGCTTCAAGACGCGGTCGAGAAGTTTCCGCTCCTGTTCCTGGGCCAGCGCCGAGACTGCGAAGCCGACGACAAAAACAAGAGATGCCACGAGCGCGCGCACGAGTGGAGCGTCGCGAAAATCCTCACGCGCTGTAAAGGAAATTACTCCTAGCAGCCTGTCGGGCTGAGATCTGGAAACGCAGCGGGACTCAGTGGCATGAGTCCTTTTTCTGGCCCAAAAAGTTTGGGTCAGCCTAAATCACTTGA
>JACCZQ010000410.1 GCA_013695905.1 Chthoniobacterales bacterium | reverse complement strand
CGCCAGCTGCCCGCCATCCGCCGAGAACCGCGGGAACGACGTGTAGCCCGGCCCGGTCGTCAGCCGACGCGCGACGCCGCCCTCTTTGGCGACGGTGTAGAGCTGCCCAGCATAACAAAAGACGATCTGCTGGCCGTTGGTGGTCGGGAAGCGGAACAGCCGGTTCGTCTCCGGCGGGTTCTCAGCGGAAATGACGAGCGGAGTGAGCAGCGCGACCGCGCAAACGAGGCGAAAAAGAAGACGCATGACCACGACTGAACAAGAGGTCGCGCCCCCGCGCAATCTCATCGCGTTCCGCCGCAGCGGCTTGCGCCGCCTCGCCGACTACTGGTGTGTGACAGAGACTTCGGATACGGTCCTGCCCTCATCCTAACCTTCTCCCAAGGGGAGAAGGAACTCCCTCTCCCCTCTCTCCCGTTGGGAGAGACGGACGCGCAGCGCCAGTGAGGGCAAAGAGTGGGTTCGGGAGAGGGCTGGGGTGAGGGGAATCTCCACGCTGACCCGCCGGCGCCATCGTATCCGACATCAACGTCCCATTGCACTAGCAGCGGCCCCCTGCCGATGGAGGAAAACAATTCAGCGGGCTGAGGCCGGGGCTGACCTCCATCGTCGTCGGCCGACAGAGAGGCGGCACTCCTGTGGCAAGGCTCCCGGCTTTAACCAAAACGACAGGGGTGTGCCTCTCCCCACCAGCCGTCAGTAATTACCGGCTCCGCAGCTGCGCCCGCGCGCGCTCCAGGTTCTGCCGCGCCACCGTCAGGGACGGCTTGAGTTCCAGGGCGCGGGTGAAATGCGGGATGCTCTCCTCCACATTTCCGGAGGCGAAGAGCACCAGCCCGAGATTGTTGTGCGCTTCTGCGCTGCCGGGATGGAGCCGCACGGCTTCGCGCAGGTGCTGCATGCCGTCCGGGACGTCGCCCTGCCGCGCGAGCATGAGGCCGAGATTTGTGCGCGTGTCGGCATCGGATGGGGCGAGCTCCGCGGCGCGGCGGAATCGCTCCAGCGCCTCTGCGTTTCGACCCTGCTGCACCAGGGCGAGGCCGAGCTGGAGATGCGCCTTGGCCGAGGTCGGCTGCACGGAGAGAGCGCGCTCGTAGAAGCCAATCGCCTCGGCGCTCCTCCCCTGCCCGGCGCGCGTGACGCCCATGTTCAGGAGGCCATCGAAGAAGTTCGGGTCGATCCGCAGCACGTTCGCGAAATGCACCGCGGCTTCGTCGAGCCGGCCGCTCTGGCCGAGGGCGTAGCCCAGGTTGTATTCGATGATCAGGTTGTCGGGAGTCACCGCGAGGGTGTGGCGGAAGAGGGTTTCACTGTCGCGCCACCGGCTGGCTTGCCGGGCGGTGAGCGTTCCGCAGGTCAGCAACACCAGCAAGGCGACCGCCACGGCCGCCGGGCGAGGAACGTCGCGAGCTCGCACCAGCTCCGCGGTTCCAAAAACCAGCGCGAGGAAAAGACCGATCGAGGGGAGGTAATGGTAACGATCGGCCATCGCCTGGCCGCCCACCTGCACCAGGCCTATCACCGGCACGAGCGTGCCGACAAACCAGAACCAGCCGACGAGCAGATACGGTCGCGGTCGCGCCTGCAGGCAGGCGAAGAGGGTGAGCGCCAGCAGCAGGGCGACGGCGGCGATGACCTGCCAGGCGGGGATGTGCCCGGGGAACGGGTAGTAAACGGCGAGGTTGCCGGGCCAGAAGGTGAGCAGCAGATAGTTCGCGTAGGAAACGAGCGCGTTCGCGAGGCGCAACGACAGCGGCACTTCGCCGAGGGCGCGGACCGCGCCGCCTTCCGTCTGCGCGAGGAAGGTGATGACCATCGAGGCACCGGTGAGCGCGAAGAGCGCCAGCTTTTCCCGCAGGAGCGGCCACCAGGAGCGGAGGAATCCCGTCATGCCGCGCGCCTCTCCCCCGCTCCACCGCCGGAGCGGCCAGTAATCGAGCAGGAGCAGCGCGAACGGCAGCGTCACGAGCATCGGTTTGGCCATGAGCCCGAGTGCGAACGCCAGGCTGACGAGGCCGAGGCGTTTCCATGACGGCACTTCTGCGTAGCGGGCGTAGGCGAGCAGTGCGAGCAGACCAAAAAAGGTGGAGAGCGTGTCCTTTCGTTCCGACGCCCAGGCGACCGATTCGACGTGCAGGGGGTGCAAGGCAAAGAGCGCCGCGACCAGGGCGCTCCGCCAGCTGCTGCCGGTCACTCGGCGGAGGAAAAAGAAGAGGAGCGCGCTGTTGATAGCATGCAGAAGTGCGTTCACCAGCAGGTGGCCGCCGGCGTGGAGACCGAAGAGCTGCACATCGAGCATGTGCGAGAGCCAGGTGAGCGGGTGCCAGTTCGCCGAATGAAAAGTAGTGAACGCCGAGACGATGCTCGCAAACGTGAGGCCGCCATTTACGAGCGGGTTATCGCGGATGTAAACATCGTCATCCAGGCTGATGAACTGATGGGCCCAGACCTGCGCGTAGATGAGCAGGGTGGCGGCGATCAAGCCGGCGGCGATGAGTGCTCCGGAGGGAGCGGCCGTCCGCGTGGCAGGCGAGGCTGCGGCTGCGGAGGTTTGCTGTTTTTTGTGGCGGGCTGATTTCCTGCCCATGGAAGCGGAGCCTCGCATAAGCGTCCGGCAGACGCAGCAGAAAGGTCGGCGGCGGCTGAAAAGCTCCAAGATCCAAGCTCCAAACTCCAACCGAGTGTCCGCAAACGCGCCTTTTGGAGCTTCGCGGCTTGGAATTTCTCTGGAGCTCCGAGCTTGCGATTTGGAGCATCCTCCGGCGTTCGGTCCCTGAGAGCGCGTCTAAAAACTAAGCACGGAAGAGAGAAGCATCCGCAGATTGCGCAGATTGACGCAGATTATTAGGGGAGCAGCTTCTTCTCATC
>JACCZQ010000444.1 GCA_013695905.1 Chthoniobacterales bacterium | reverse complement strand
CGTTGCCACCATCCGCTCGGGAAAACGACGAGCCCGCACGGCGTTTTCTGGAGCTGCGCCGAGTGCGGTGGGAAAGCGCTCGGCATGGATGTGCTCCGTCGCACGTTTGCGCGGGATCAAATCAACGCCGTCTGGCGTCGTGCGGTGGCGGGGACGGGGGCTCCAGGCACGGCGTGTCCGAGTTGCCGGAATGCGATGATCGAGGTAAGCGCGAGCCACGATCCGGAGCCGCTGCGGATCGATGTCTGCCGGCTCTGCCATTTTCTGTGGTTCGATGCGGAGGAGCTGGCGCGGTTCACGCCGCTGCCGCCGAAGCCGGCACCGGTGGTGGAGGAGCTGCCACTCGAGGCGCGGCAGGCCCTCGCGCTCGCCGAGGTCAAGAGCAGGTCACAGCAGGCGGAACGGCACGAACGGATCGAACGAACTGGCGATCTCCTCGTGATCCTCGGTGAGGTGCTTGGCTCACCGACTCACCACAAGCCGTTCGTCCCGCGCCATCTGTCGCCGCTGACGCTGGTGATCGTTGGCGCCATCATCGCCGCGGTCGTCGTCGTTTTCCTCCGGCTGCTATAGTGGGCGTCGGCAGCAACAAAGTCGTTGTCAAAGCAACGGGTCCGGCTATTTTCCCGATCCGCCGCTGAAGTCAGCAGCGTGAGATCTGCCCTCCTGGCCCGCCCCGCGGACCTGATCAGCGAATGAGGTCGGGCAGATCACCACAACGTAACAATTCGCTGAACGAGGAGCCGCTGGAGCAATCCACGGCGTAACAACATGCCAAGAGCAACTAACGCCCCGGCCAGCCGGGAGCGCCGCAAACGCGTCGTCGATGCCGCCCGTGGTTATCGCGGTCGCCGGTCGAAACTTTTCCGTTACGCGAAGGACGCGACGATGAAGGCCAAGTATTGGGCCTATCGCGATCGCAAAACGCGTAAACGCACCTTCCGTTACCTGTGGATCCAGCGGCTGAACGCCGCGGTCCGCGCCCAAGGCATGACCTACAGCCGTTTCGCTGAAGGCCTAAAAGCCGCCAACATCGGCCTCGACCGCAAGGTGCTCTCCGACCTCGCCATCACCGACGCGACGGCATTCACCGCCATCGTGGACAAGGTGAAAGGCGCGCTCGAAGAGAAATCGAAGGCAGCGCAGCAGGAGAAGAGTTAAAAAAGTTACAACGGTTACATCGTTACATGGCGGGACTTCCGTCTCGCGGGCGCGCTCTCGCACCAAGGCGCGCGTCCCTTGTAACAATGTAACTCTTTTAACCATTTAACCTCCTCCCATGCCCCACCCGCTCGAAGACCTCCGCGACGCCGCGCTGAGCGACATCAACACCGCGTCCGACGAGCAAACGCTGGAATCTGCCCGCGTCCGCTACCTCGGCCGCAGCGGCAGTATTTCGGCGTGGAGCGAGCAGATGAAAACGCTCTCGAAAGAAGAGCGTCCCATAGTCGGTAAGCTACTCAACCAGGCGCGCACCGCAGTCACAGCCGCACTCGAAGAAAGCGGCGAACGCCTCCGCGCTGAGAAAGAATCGCGCGCGCTGCAGGACATCGACATTTCGCTGCCCGGCACTCCGGCGGAACTCGGTGCGCTGCACCCGCTCACGCAGATGCTTGACCGCGCGGTCGCGATTTTCCGCCGCATGGGCTTTGCAGTCGCGGAAGGTCCGGATGTGGACACGGAGTGGTATTGCTTCGACGCGCTGAACACCGCGCCCGATCACCCGGCACGCAACGAGCAGGACACCTTCTATTTGCCCGATGGCCGCCTGCTCCGCACCCACACCTCGACAGTGCAGATCCGCACGATGCAATCCGCGCCGCCGCCGATCCGCGTCATCGCGCCTGGTGCTGCGTATCGCCGCGATGAAGTGGACGCCACGCACAGCGCGCAGTTTCACCAGATCGAAGGCCTCTACGTGGACAAGAATGTCAGCATCGCTGATTTGAAAGGCACCCTGGAGTTTTTCCTGCGCGAACTTCTTGGTGCAGACACAGAGGTCCGCTTCCGCCCGCACTTCTTCCCGTTCACCGAACCGAGTTTCGAAATCGATGTGAAATCGAAGGCGTTGAAAAGGGGCGAGAAATGGCTGGAGCTGGCCGGCTGCGGCATGGTCCATCCGGCCGTCTTCGAGCAGGTGAACAGCGCCCGCGGCGACAATGCCTACGACCCGGAGAAATACACCGGCTTCGCCTTCGGCCTCGGCATGGATCGGCTGGCGATGATCCTGTTCGATATTCCCGATATTCGACTTTTCGCGCAGAACGACCTGCGCTTCCTGAGGCAATTCGCGTGATGTACCTGCCGTTACCTTTTCTGACGCAAACCTCGCTTACTGTCATGTCGAGCGAAGCTTGTCCTGAGCGGAGTCGAAGGAAGACATCTCTAATCACCTCCGAGACTCAGCGCGGGGCAGCAGAGGCGTTTAGAGATTCCTCCACTCCGCTTCGCTCCGGTCGGAATGACAAGGGCAGCAGCGAGAGCGGGAAGTCCGTGGTAGTATGAAATTCTCGCTTAACTGGCTGCGCGAATTCGTGGAGCTGCCGGCGAGCACCGCCGAGCTCGCGGAGCTGCTCACCCTGGCCGGTGTTGAAATCGAAGGCATCGAAGAACGCGGTGCAAACTTCGACCAGGTCGTCGTTGCGCAGATCAACGAATCGGTGCAGCACCCAAACGCCGACCGCCTCAGCGTCTGCCAGGTCGATGATGGCAGCGGCCAAGCACGCCAGATCGTCTGCGGCGCGAAGAACTACAAAGTCGGCGACAAAGTCCCGCTCGCGCTTCCCGGTGCAGCCTTGCCGAACGGCCTCAAGATCAAAGC
>JACCZQ010000380.1 GCA_013695905.1 Chthoniobacterales bacterium | reverse complement strand
TCCGACGTTAGTTGTTGGGGACCTTTCTAGCCGATGAGCTCGGGGAACGCCTCGCCTCTCAAATCATGACCGACACACCTGAGGATAAAAGCGCCGCCACGGCAGGTCACATTGTGCGGGAGACGCTCTTCGGCTCGCTGCGCGCTGCTGTGCGGCGCGGAGTGGCGCCATCAACGCAATGGAAGATTCTGGCAGCCGCGTCTGCTTTGCTCATCGCGATCGCAGCATTGGAGATCGTCTCGCGGTCAGTTCTGGCGCTTTCCTTACTTTACCTCCTGCCGATTTCGTTGGTCACGTGGTTTATCTCGCGCACCGCGGGGATTGCTTTTGCGAGTTTCGCCGCGGCGGTGGCATTACTGTGCGGCCTCATCTACAGCCCACTTTATCCCGTCGCGGCTTGGTGGAATTGCGGTATGCGCTTCGGCATCCTTGTTGTCTTCGTCTGGTTGCTGGCTGCCCTCTGTCAGCACACCTGGCAGCAGGACCACGCCGTCAACGAGCGGGCGCGGGAGCTCGAGAACGAGATCGCGGAGCGGAAGCGGGCGGAACGCGACTTCTTCAAGCTGCTGCAGCGGCAGCGAGAACAGATCGCTTACGACCTCCACGATGGACTCGCGCAACTCCTCACCGCGATCGCCATGAAAACCAAGCACCTGGAGCGGGAACTCGACGCGGAGTTCTCTCCCCATGCGGAAGCGGCAAATGCGATCGTGAAGCGCATGAACGAAGCCGTCGGACAGACGCGCGATATTGCCCGCGGCCTCAGTCCCATCGACGGCGAAGCTACCGAGCTGGTCGCAGCAGTACGGCTACTCGCGGCCGAGACGGCACGTGATTACAACGTAAAGTGCAGAAGCACCAGCAGCCACTCGCAGCTCCCTTACAGCCGCGACGCTTCCGTGCACATCTATCGCATTTGCCAGCAGGCCATCGATAACGCTCTTCGCCACGGGGGCGCCAAATCGATTGAGATTCAGCTGCATCAGGACGACAGGCGCTTCCGGCTCACCCTGCAGGATGATGGATGCGGCTTCGCGCGGCCGAGCGAGCCACTGCAGGGTCTCGGTCTCCGGACGATGGCTTTCCGGGCGGAGGTGATCGGCGGAAAATTCCGGATCTCCTCCAGCCGCCACGGCGGCACCACGGTCGAAGTGACAGCCGGGTTGGCCGCTTTGCTGTCGAATGAGACGGATCCTCCGCGCGCCACGTCTTCCCGGGACAGTCGGATGCTATGAAAGGCGCAGCGGCATCCTCTTCTGCCAGGCCCACGCGCATTGTCGTCGTGGATGACCACCCTCTCGTCCGTGAGAGTCTGGTCCACCTGATCACGCGGGAAGCGGATCTGGTGGTCTGTGCCGAAGCGGATTGCGTCGTTAGTGCTACTGCCGCTGTCGAACGCCACCGGCCTGACCTTCTCCTGCTGGATCTCCGGCTCCGGAGCGGTGACTCCCTCGAGTTGGTAAAATCGGTCCGGGCGCGGTTTCCCGAGACGCGTGTTCTGATCATCTCGCAGCAGGAGGAAACGCTTTTCGCGGAGCGCTGCCTGCGGGCCGGGGCCGATGGCTACGTGACGAAGCAGGAAGCCTCCGAAGAAGTGCTCACCGCCATCCGCACCGTCCTGAATGGCGAGATTTACGTTAGCCGGAAAGTCGCCGTTCTGGTGTTTCGCCGCACCGTCGCTCAGCCGGCAGATGAGAAGTCGCGCGATGTCTCGAAGCTGACCGACCGCGAGCTGCACGTCTTCCAGCAGATCGGCGCCGGGTTGAGCTGTTCCAAGATCGCCGCCGACATGAAGCTGAGTGTAAAAACGATCGAAACTCATCGGGAGAACATCAAGAACAAGCTGAGCGTTGAAGATTCCAAGCAGCTGGCCGCGCTCGCCGCGAAGTGGGTCCAGACGCATTGAGCTGGCTCCATCATCTTTGTCGGCCCACGCTCATCTTCATGGACTCGCGGTGAGCCGGCGCAGCAGCAGTTGCACACTGCACTTGAACCAGACACGCACTCGCCGAAGATTTGCTGAAAGGTAGCCGGCTTTGCACCATCCTTCAGAAGCGATCTTGCTCCACCGCGACGGGATCATTGTCTCAGTGGACGATGATACCGCAGCCATGTTTGGCTATCTCGCCACCGATCTCGTCGGAAGACCGCTGCGGGAATTTATCGACGAGACCGGAGGGAAGGCTGAGAACGGCGTAGCGCCTTGTCAGCACCAGGCCGTCGGCATTCGGAAAGATGGCACCCGGTTCATTCTTGATCTCATCAGCGGCTGCAGCTGCGGGGCGCGCCGGCAGGCTCGTGCTGGACAGCCGATGCGGGTGCTCGTCGTGGAAGACGACGCCGACACACTGCACGCCGTGATGAAGCTGCTGTCGTTGAAAGGTTATGTTGTCTCAGGCGCGAAAGACATGAAGACCGCGCTGGAAATGGCCCACCACGGCCACTTCGATCTTCTGCTCAGCGATATCTGCCTGCCGGACGGCACCGGCTGGGATCTGCTGGTGCAGCTGCGCGGCTCGCGGCCGATTCACGCAGTCGCCATGAGCGGTCTCAGTGATGCAGAGGATATCCAGCGGAGCGCCTCGGCCGGTTTTGCCCAGCACTTGGTGAAGCCGGTTCCCGCCGAACGGCTGGATCACGCCCTGCGCAGCAC
>JACCZQ010000308.1 GCA_013695905.1 Chthoniobacterales bacterium | reverse complement strand
GGTGGTGATTAGTAGTTTGGGTGTTTTCATGTGGTGTGTTGTTGGGTTTGTGGTTGCTGACAGAAGGGGCGCGCGCGCTTCCAGCGTGTTGGTTTTCACATGCTGCGAAAACGAACTTCCGGAACATGTGAGACGGCTCTAGACGCTGGCATGTTCATTTCTGGCGGACGGCAAAACGACGGCGTCCAGCGGATCGACTTTTTCTCGCGCGATGTATTTCTCAGCGGAGGCGCGTCCGAATTTGAAGAACACCGCCGGCGTCACCGCCATATCGAGGAGCGTGGCGGAGACGAGCCCGCCCATGATGACAATCGCGACCGGGTAGAGAATCTCCTTACCGGGCTGGCCGGCGGCGAGGGCCAGCGGGATGAGCGCGAGGCCGGCGGTGAGTGCGGTCATCATCACCGGCACGAGCCGCTCAAGGGAACCGCGGATGATCATGTGCTCGGTGAATTTTTCACCCTCGTGCTGCATCAGGTGCAGATAGTGCGCGATCATCATGATGGTGTTACGCGACGCGATGCCGCAGAGCGCGATCATGCCGACGAGGGTGGCGACGGAGATCGTCCCGATGACAAGATAGGTCAGGATTAAGCCACCCATGAGCGCGAGCGGCACGTTGAGCAGGATCTGCGCGACGATCACCGTCGAGCGGAAGTGCGAGTAGAGGAAAAAGAAGATCGCCGCCAGCGTGGCGACCGAGAGCAAACCGATGAGCCGTTGCGCCTGTTGCTGGCTCTGGAATTGACCTTCGTAGCTGATGAAGAAACCGAGCGGCAGCTGCACCTGCTCGGAGATCTTCTGCTGGATCTCGCCGACGACGGAGCCGAGATCGCGGCCGGAGACGTTCGCCGAGACAACGATGCGGCGCTGCACGTTCTCGCGGTTGATCATGTTCGGGCCTTTGCCTTCGAGCACGTTCGCGATGGCGGCGACCGGCACCTTCTGGCCGGCGGCGGTGTCGACCAGCATCTGGCGAATGGCTTCGGGTTCGCTCCGCGACGCTTCGGCGTAGCGCACCACCACGTCGTAGGTGCGCTGCCCCTCCAGCACTTGCGCGACGGTGCGGCCGTTTAGCGCCGTCTCGAGAGTCTCGTTAAACGCGCCGACCTGGACGCCGTAGAGCTTCGCCTTCTCGCGGTCGATCTCCACCTTCACCTGCGGCATCATCACCTGCTTCTCGGTCTGCAAATCGACCACGCCGGGGATCGGCCGCAGCACCTGCTCGACCTGGTCGCCGATCGTGCGGAGCGCCTCCAGGTTGTCGCCGAAGATCTTCACCGCGATCTGCGCGCGCACGCCGGAGAGCAGGTGGTCGAGCCGGTGCGAAATCGGTTGGCCGACGCTGATGCCGACGCCGGGGATTTGTTCCAGCTTGTGGCGGAGATCGTCGAGCACTTCTTCGCGGGTGCGCTCGCTCTCGCGGAAATCGACATCGAGCTCTGTGTAGTGCACGCCCTCTGCATGCTCATCGAGCTCGGCGCGGCCGGTGCGGCGGCCGGTGGAGGCCACTTCCGGCACACTGAGCAGCAGCTTCTCGGCGATTTGTCCGATGCGGTTCGATTGCGTCAACGAGGTACCGGGGGCGGAGAGCACATTGATGGTGGCGGTGCCTTCGTTGAACTCCGGCAGGAACTCTTTTCCCATCAGCGGGTAAAGCGCGAAGGAGCCGGCGACGAGCACGATCGCGATGGCAATGACGCGATTTGGATGCCGCAGCGAGTGCCGCAGAATATGGCGCTCGTCGAATGTCTTCAGCTTCCGCACGAACCAGCTGTCCTTCTCCTCCTGCATGAGTTTCATGCGCGGCAGCAGGTAGGAGCAGAGCGCGGGGGTGATCGTCAGCGACACCACGAACGACGCGATAATCGCGGTGATGTAAGCGATCCCCAGCGGCGCGAACAACCGCCCCTCGATTCCGCCGAGTGCGAACAGCGGCACGAACACCAGCACCACCACCACGGTCGAGAGGTAGATGGAATTCCGCACCTCCTTCGATGCTTCGTAAACGACCCGCAATACCGGCAACGGGTTGAGCGCGTGCCGATTCTCGCGCAACCGGCGGAAGACGTTTTCCACGTCCACGATCGAGTCATCGACCACTTCGCCGATCGCCACGGCCAGCCCGCCGAGCGTCATCGTGTTGATCGAAATGTCGAACCACTTGAAGACCAGCGCCGCCACCACGAACGACAACGGAATCGCCGTCAGCGTGATGAACGTGGTGCGGAAGTTCAGCAGGAACAGCACGAGCACGATCACCACCATGATCGCGCCGTCGCGGATCGCGTGCTCCACGCCGGAGATCGCGGCGTCGATGAACGTCCCCTGCTTGAAGACCGGCGTGATCCGCACATCCGGCGGCAATCCGGCGCGGATTTCGTCCAGCGCCCGCTCCACTTCGGCGGTGAGTTCCACCGTGTCCCCGCCCGGTTGCTTCTGCACGGAGACGATCACCGCTGGCTCGCCGTTCACGCCGGCATCGCCGCGCATCACCTGTTTTCCGAATTGCACCTCCGCCACATCGCGCAGGAGAATCGGGACACCGTTCCGAGTTTCGACGACGGAATCGGCGATCTGCTCGATGTCTCTGGTGCGGCCGATGTTGCGGATCAGCGCCTCCTGGTTGGCACCTTCAAGAAATCCGCCGGCGGTGTTCACCTGCGACTTCTCCGCCGCGTCGAGCACCTGCTGCAGCGTCACATTGTAAGCCGCCATCTTTTCCGGCGAGGCGAGTACCTGGTATTGCTTTACGCCGCCACCGATCGCGATCGCCTGCGAGATGCCGCTGATCGTCAGGAGCCGCTGCCGCACGGTCCAATCAGCGATCGTCCGCAGATCCATCGGCGGCGTTGTGCCATCGGTGCTGGAG
>JACCZQ010000293.1 GCA_013695905.1 Chthoniobacterales bacterium | reverse complement strand
CTGCAGGTGCGCGGGAATTTCTTCGTCGCTGACGATATCGGAAATCACGGCACGGCCGCCGATCTTCAGCACGCGGAAGATTTCCTCGAAGAGCTGCCGCTTCGCTTTTGCTTCGACGAGGTTCAGCACGCAATTCGACACCACCACATCGACCGAATCGCTGCCGACAAGCGGATGCTTCACGCGCAGCTCCTGCGCGAGCTGATCGGCGCGCAGGAATGACACTGCGTCGGTGATCGGATTCTGTTTCAACTCCTGGTCCAGCCGCTCGATGTCGAGCCCGAGATCCTGAATGCGGCCTTTGCGGAACTCGACATTCGCGTAGCCGATCCGCTCCGCCACGATCGGGGCGTTGGTGCGGGCGACGTGGAGCATTTCATCTGTCATGTCCACGCCGATGACGCGGCCGGTGGGGCCGACGACCTGCGCCGCGATGAAACAAATTTTCCCGGTGCCGCTGCCGAGATCGAGCACCGTCTCGCCGGCGCGCAGGTACTTACTCGGATCGCCGCAGCCGTAGTCGCGTTCGATCACCTCCTGCGGGATCACCTTCAGGTATTGCGGGTCGTAATCGACGGGGCAGCAAAGCTTCGCTTCCTGCTTTTGTGCTCCGGCGGCGTAGCGATCGCGGACGGCGGCTTCGGCGTGCAGTGTATTCATAGGGAGAAGCGGGAGACTGCCGGTGTGGCAGCGCTGGGGTTACTACGTGTGAAAGAGGGAATCAGATGCTCGGCGGAAGTAATATCAGAGACGCGCGGCGAGAGCTAGGATGTTGGCGTTTCGCTGCGTTTAAGCGCGCGGCGGGCGATCTTCGCCACCCAGATGGTGACCGCCACCGTCGCGGCGAGGCCGACGCCGAGCGCCACCCACTCCCAGGGGCTGCGGCCGCCGGCACCAGCAGCGGCATCGACGCCGGCTTTCCCGACGGTGCCGAGATACACATACAGCACGGTGCCGGGCAGCATGCCGATCCAGCTGGCGAAGACGTAGGGCCAGAACGGCACCGCCGTCACGCCGTAAAAGTAATTGCTGAGGTTGAACGGGATGATCGGGCTGAGGCGCAGCAGGAGGATGAGCTTCCAACCCTGCTCGCCGATGGCGCCATCGATGGCGCGGAACTTCTCGTTTTTCTTCGTGCGCGACTCCACCTGCTCACGGGCAAGAAAACGCGCGATGAGGAACGCAGCCGATGCGCCGAGGACGGAGCCGGCTGACACAGCCGCCGTTCCGATAAAGAGCCCGAAGGTGAACCCCGCCGCCACTGTCAAGGGCCAGCCGGGGACGAACAGCACCGTCGCGAGCGCGTAGACGACGATGAAGAGCACGATGCCGAGCGGCCCCAGTTCTCCCGCCCAATCGCTGAAGCCGCGCAGCCAATCGGCGACCGGCAGGACCCGGCTGGCGACGAAGAGCGCGGCGATCACCACGAGCGCGGCGATCCATTTCCAGTAGCGAGCGAGTTTCTCCATAATCAGGCGCGGGCGCGGCGGTAGAGCCAGGCGAAGAGCTTCTTCGCGAATGGCGTCAGGCGCGTCTTGTTGTATTTGTCGCCGGCTTTGCGGGCGAGCTCCGCGAAGGTTGGGTAGGCGTGAATCATCCCCGCGATTTTGCCGAGGCCGACGCCGGCATTCATCGCCACCACGAATTCGTGGATCAGCTCACCAGCGTTAGCGCTGACAATCGTGACGCCGAGGATTTCATCAGAGCCTTTGCGGGTGAGGATCTTCGCGAAGCCGATCTCCTCACTCTCGACGACGGCGCGGTCGAGTTCCGAAACATCAACTCGGTAGAGGTCGTAAGCAGTGCCGTCTTTGGTCGCCTGCTTCTCCCCGAGGCCGACGTGGGCTACCTCCGGGTCGGTGTAGGTGCACCACGGCACGGTGTCGCAGGCGACTTTCTGCCGCAGGAACGGCAGCGGCATGAGAATGTTCCGCACCACGGCGCGCGCGGTGAAGTCGGCGGTGTGGGTGAATTTCAGCCGCGAGCAAACGTCGCCCGCCGCGAAGA
>JACCZQ010000292.1 GCA_013695905.1 Chthoniobacterales bacterium | reverse complement strand
TATTATAACCACGCGCCAATCGCGTGATGCTGTCGAGGAGCACCACCACGTCTTTCTTCAGCTCGACGAGACGCTTGGCACGCTCGAGCACCAGCTCGGCGACCTGCACGTGGCGCTGACAATTCTCGTCGAAGGTCGAGTTGTAGATCTCGCAATCCACCTCGCGCTGGAGGTCGGTGACTTCCTCCGGCCGCTCGTCCACCAGCAGGATAATGAGCACGATCTCGGGGTGATTGACGCGGATCGCCTTGGCGATTTCCTTGAGCAGGATGGTCTTGCCCACCCGCGGGGCCGCGACAATTAGACCGCGCTGGCCACGCCCGAGCGGGGTGAGCAAATCCACCGCGCGCGCGCTGATCGAGTTCGTCTCCGAGTTCTCGAGCAGGATGCGGCCATCGGGAAAGAGCGGCGTCAGATTATCGAAAGCGGTCGGCTCCCGCCACTCGGCCGCGGGCGCCCCTTCGATCTCTGTGACTTCGTCGAGCATGATCAATTTTTCGCGATCGCGCGGCAGCCGCAGAGTGCCGGCGAGCTGCTGACCAGGGCGCAGGCGAAAGCGCTGCACGAGCGCGCGAGGCACGCCGACATCCTCGGGCACGGGAAGGAAATTCAGAGCCGGGAAACGCAACACGCCGAACGTCTCGGTCACCTGATCCAGGAATCCGGAGACGTGGACGCGAGTCCCGCGCGGCAGCGCCTGCCGGACGAGATCGGCAATCTGCTGATGCCGGGTGCGGCCGGGGTGCACCCGCACGTTGAACTCCTGGCAGAGCGTGTCGAGTTCCGCAGGCGTGAGCGTCTGGAGCTCGTTCAGATCGAGCGATGCGGGCAGCGGAGGTGCCTCGACCGCCACCGTGCCGGCGTCCGAGAAGGTTGCAGCGTTTTCTTCCATCACAGAGTCTTTTCGTCGCCGAGGCGGACGCGTTTATCGACCATTAACGAAGAGCGCGCGCCAGCATTTCAGCCTGCGCGGCCAAAACGTTCGGCGGGCCGTTGTTCCAAATCAGGTGATCGGCGCGCGAGATCTTCTCCGCCAGCGGCATTTGCGCAGCGATGATCTGTCGGGCCGCGGTTTCGTCGAGCGAGGAGCGGGTCATGAGTCGTTGTAATTGAAGGCGGGGCGAGCAGGCGATGACCACGACACGATCGCACAAGGCTTCACCGCCGGTTTCGTAAAGAAGAGGAATGTCTGCAAAAAAAAGATCCGTGGAGGTCCGTCGGCGTTCGGCTTCGATCGCCCACTGATGCCGGATGCGTGGATGCAGAATCTGCTCCAGCGCGCGTTTCTTTTCCGGGTCGGTGAACACTATGGTGCGGAGCTGCGCGCGGTTCAAGTCTCCGCCGCGGGAATAAATATCGTCGCCAAACGTGGCGGTGAGGATTTCGCGGACTTCGCGGTCGTGGTCGGTGAGTTCGCGCGCGGCGCGGTCGGCATCGAAGAAGGTCGCCTGCGGCAGCACCGCGCGGAGTGCGTCAGTGAACGCGCTTTTGCCTGTGGCGATGCCACCTGTGATTCCGATTGCCGCCATCTGCCAAGTCGCTGAGTCGAAGGCTATGCCCGCAACGCCGAATTCTGCAAGCTGCCTTGCGCGTGTCTCACGCGGCGGGGCGTTCGCGGCGTTCCGGGATGGACATCTGTCTTGCTGGCCATGTCACCCGCCCGCCGCGTCAGGAGACGCGGCCTCCAAGCGACGGCCCAGGCCCACCGTTCACCGGCAGAAGCGGCGGAGCAGCAGCGACAGGCGCGCTACTTTTTGTACATCGGGACCTGCGGCAGGTCCGGTGGGATGACGAGTTCCTCGGTTTCCTCTTCTTCCTCCATCAAGTTCACGGGTTGACCGCCCGGATTCAGGAGACGCGCGGTGACAAAGATCACCAGGTTCCGCTTCAGGTGCTGATCCACGTTGGTGCGGAAGAGCCGCCCCACGATCGGGATGTCGCCGAGAATCGGGGTGCGATCTTCCGTCTTCTGCACGTCTTCCCGCATGAGGCCGCCGAGCACCACCGTCTGGCCATCCCAAACGCTCACACTGGTGGTGACTTTGCGGGAGCTGAAGATCGGCTGGTTGATGATGTTCGGAGTGATCACGCGCTCGGATTGAGAGAGTCCGGGAATAATGATGCCGGCGATGTTGACCGCGCTCGGAGGCGCCAGGATCGGGCTCCCGTAGTTGATGAAACCTTCGAATTCCACCACCTGCGGCACGAGGTTCAGATCGATCGTGACCCCGTCCGGGCCCACGACCGGTTCGACTTCGAGGGTGACGCCGGTGTTCCGCGTCTCGAAAGCCGTCGGCGTGGTCGGCGTAATGGGAATGGTGGCCGCGCCCGCCGCTAATCCCGCTGTGCTACCCACCGTCTGTGGAATCTGCGGCGGTTCGAATTGGGTCGGGTAACGGAACTCGCGCACGATTTCGATGACCGCGCGCTGGCCGCTTTTGGTCGTCACGCGCGGCGCAGACAGGAGATCGACGCCTTTCTTCTGGTTCAAGGCGCGGATCACCACCTGAAATTGCGGGTCAGTAAACACACCGCTCAGGCCGAAGATACCGGGGGCCAGCGAGCTGGCGCCGGGCACCCCGAAGAGCAGCGAGTCGATGGCATTGGCGCTGATCGCCAGGTTGCCACTGCGGTTGCCAGCCGTGACGGGGAACTGCCCCACCGGCGCGCCTCCGGGCGGCACGAATGGAAAATTAGCAGGATTGGTCGCGGGTGAAGTGCCAGCGGTTCCACCGCCGCCGAAGACTCGCTCGTTGCCGATATTGAACTGCCCCAGCAGCCAGTCGAAGCCGAGCTCCTTCAGGTTGTTCTGCGTGATCTCGACAAACTTCGCTTCGATCTCCACCTGCCGCGGGCCGGAGACATTCGCCTGCTCGACCAGCGCATCGACGAGCTCGAGATTGTCCTGCGTATTGCGGACGATCAATCGACTGCTCTGCGGCAGGAAATTCGCGGTGGCCCCAGTGGGGAACGGCACCCCCTGCGCTTCGAGAAAATCTTTCGCCGTCTCCCGCGTGACGAGTTGGCGGCCGCCGGTCGATTCCTGCGTGTCGCGACCGGTGCCGGTTCCGAGACCAGGTGTGGCCGGCGCACTCAGGGCACCACCAGAGGCGGTGAGCGTGCCCATGATGAAGCCGGGCGGGACGCGGTATTCTTTCGTCAACAGGTCAGCGCTTTGGTCGGCGAGCGGCACCACCGAGACGGCATACGGCTCCACCTTCACCTTCAATCCGGCCTGGCTGGCGATGTAGCGGAGCGCTTCGCCGAGCGGGATTTGATTCAGGGTGATCGTGATGCGCGCAGCAGTCGGAGAGATGGAGGGCGCCGGCGGAATGTCCACCACCGGTGCCGGCGCGAGCGGGACGGGCGCGAGCGGATCGTCCTCAGGTCCCGGTAACGGTGCGATGGCCGTGACTGGTGCAGTCGCTTCGACGCGCTGGCCGATCGTCGTCAGGCGCAGGACAATATCGACACCGCGACGGCCTTCGGTCGCCGGATCATTGGCGGCGGCTTGCTGCCGGAGGAAATCGATCGCCTCACGGATGCTGGCATCGCGGAACTCGATCCGCGGGATGATGATGGTGTTGAGCTTGTTCGAGATGCGCGCGGTGCCGCCGGCATCTTTCGCGAACGCGTCGGTGATCGCACCGGGCGCATCAGTATATCTCCGCACCGGGTTCTCCCACGCCTGCTGCACCCGCCACAACGCCCGTGAGCGCGTCTCGTTATACGCTTCCTCGGCGTAGCGCGTTTTCTGGTTGTTGATCTTCTCCTGCCCGCGTCGCGCGGCGACGTTGTAGGGATCGAGATTCAGGATTTGCTCGTATTTCTTGAAAGCGAGATCGTAGCGTCCGCTGTTGTAGTAGCCGTCGGCATCGACTAACAGCCGCCGCACTTCCTCGACGCGCCCGATGAATTTCGGGCCCATCGTACGATTCATCTGCCCCGGCTCCGCGAGTCGCGTGAGCAGCAGCCGCGCCGGGCGATAGTCCGGCGCGTGCGTGAGGACCTCGACGCAGATCGCCTCCGCCTCCGCATATTTGCCTTCCTGCACCCGGAGCTCCGCGACCTTCACACCCGCTTCGCCGAAACCGCGCACGGCTTCCTGCCGCGCCGCTCCACTCGCCGCGGCGTCCGGGAGGAAATTGACCGCCACGCGATACTCATCGAAGGCGCGGGCGTAATCCTTCGCCTGCAGCGCGAGCTTGCCACGGGCGAGCGCATCCGCTCCCTGCGGGATGGCCGCCTGTCGGCGTGCAATCTCCCGCTCCGCCACCCATGCGGCGCTTTGCGCGCCTAGCGGCAGCGTGCTCCACATCAGCAAACCGCCAGCCGCGGCGCAGGTGAGGATCGAAAGCGGACGTGATCTTTTGAGCATCGCGAAGAGGAGGATTCGTTAGGGCGCGAGCAGACCAATCTCGATCCGCTCATCAGGTTTTTGCGTGTTGACGATGACCGCTTTGTCCGGCTGCACGTCGATCAGCTTGTATCTGATTTGTGTCTCTGGCGGCAATAAAAATTCCTGGTCTTTTTTGATCACCAGCTCGCGCTGCTCGCCCCAGGTATAGACGAAGGTTACGACCGATTGCGGGGAGATCATCACCTTCTCCTTCACCAGCGTGAGCCGCTCCTTGGTCTCCTCGTGCGCGATGGTTAACTCGGAGACGTCCACCTCGGTGCCGTATTGATTTGGCTCGTACTTCTCCGTGAAGGCGGCGATCCGGAATTTCGTGCCGCGGATCAGCTCGCCCATCGGGACGAATTGCGTCGCTTCCCGGAGATCGACCGAATTGATGCCAAACGTATCGCCCGTCCACGAGGCGAAGACGAGGCGGAACGGCTCCCGCGTGAACGATTTCATCTTCAGCTTGGTGGTGAACGGCGGATGCGATTTCGGGTCAACCGGGTTGGTGCGGCCATGCCACTCCTCGAGATTCGTGAACCCGTCGCCGTCGGGATCCTGGCTGAGCACGTCGGACTCCGCGATCGGCAGGCCAAATTGCTCCAGCCACTCGTTAGGCACGGGCGCGTGGACCTCGGTCGTCTGCAGGGTCGTCGGCACACCAGTCGGTCCGATGAAATGCTTCTCGGGCACGAACAAACCCGAGCGGCCGCTGAAGACCCACTGCGGCGGCCGGAGCAATTTCTCCGCCGCGCTCTCGAGTTCCACCGCCTGGCCGGAAGGCACGGCCGTCTTCTTTGCTCCGCCACCTTGCAGCGCGGCGAAATTTTCCTCGTAGGCCGCGGCGTTCCGCCAGATGAAGAACGCGCACAGCAGCAGGAAAACCGCGCCGGCGAGAACGGCCACGCGATCGTAATTGGAGCGGACCCAGTTCATGTGGCGCAAGTTTTCAACTTGCCGGCGCGGCGCGGCGCGGCGTGGGAAAGGAGCGAGCAAGTTAAAAACTTGCGCCACGACGGCGGCAGCCAGGTTTTGGGGTTGGCTTTCAAAACGTGAACCCTACCATCTCGATCCGGGCGGAAGTCTGGACCCGCTCATTGCCCACGATGAAACTGATTGCCGCCGCGGGCGGCTTGCCGGGCTCAGGAGTTCCGGCGGGCGTAGCTGCCGGTTCTGCCGCGGCGGAGGCTGCATCGCGCGGCGGACCCTCGTCTTTTTCATTCAGGACGTGCAGCGTCCGCACGATGTAGAAC
>JACCZQ010000273.1 GCA_013695905.1 Chthoniobacterales bacterium | reverse complement strand
GGCTTCGCCCGTGAGGACGGCAATCACTGCGTGCAGCGTTCAGCGGCTGGAGTCATCGGAGCTTTCGCCGAAGACCTGGCGGCGCAGCCAGGCTTTCGCCATTCTCCACTCGCGCTGCACGGTGCGTGGCGAGACATCGAGAACCTCGGCCACTTCTTCTGTCGTGAGGCCACCGAAGAAGCGCAGCTCCACGATCTGGCTGTGTTGCGGATTGAGCTTCACCAGGTCTTGCAAGGCATCGTCCAGCGCGACCACATCGAGGCTGCGCGAGACGGAAGGGGCGAGCGCTTCATTGAACTCCACCTTGTCCCAGGAGCCGCCGCGCTTTTCCATCCGGTGACGCCGCGCATGATCGACCAGGATGCGGCGCATGAGCTGCGCGGCCACGCCGAAAAAGTGGGCGCGATTCCGCCACGTGGTGGTTCGTTGATCGATCAGCCGGAGATAAGCTTCGTGGACTAATCCAGTGGCCTGGAGGGTGTGATCGGGCCGTTCGCGTTGCAGGTAGCCGCGCGCCAGCAGGCGCAGTTCGTCGTAAACCAGCGGCATCAGACTGGCAGCCGCGGCGCGGTCGCCCTTGCTCCAATCGATCAAGAAGCGGGTCGCCTGTGCAGTGGGAGCGGGAGTGATCATCGAGGAGCGCCGGGAATTCTACGCAAACGGACTGCAAAGTGGGAAGGCCAGATTCAGGGGACGAAAATATTTGGCGGGTTCCTCGGTCGCTTCGCGCTTTGGGTCGATAGCCAGCAACACGGCGAAGAAAGCGACCCCTATGAGAAACACCACACCATTCTTCAAGACACTGACGACGAGCCTGCTGATCCTGATCTACTCGGTAGCAGGCGCGGCGGCCGCGACCTTCCCGGTCACGAACACAAACAACCTCGGCGCGGGCAGTTTGCGCCAGGCGGTTCTGGACTCAAATGCGGCTGCGGGTTCGGACACAATCGTGTTTGACCCGGCGGTGTTCAGCACCCCGCAAACGATCACTTTAGCCTCCGTGATCACGATTAATCCGGCGACCGGCGATTCCCTCACGATTACCGGACCGGGCGCTAATCTGCTCACGATCAGCGGCAACAATGCCGTTCGGATATTCAACGTCAGTGCGGGGGATACGGTATCAATCAGCGGGATGACGCTGACGATGGCGGCCACCGGCGCGATCGACAACGACGGCAATCTGACCGTTACGAACTCAACCTTTAATGCAAACACGAGTGGAAGCGGCGGCGCAATCAGCAACAGCGCGTCGTTAACGGTTGTGGGCTGCACCTTCACGAACAACATCACCAACGGCGGCAGCGCCACCGGCAACGGCGGCGGCGCGATTTTTACCAGCTCATCCACCGCAATGGTCACCATCTCGGATTCGACGTTCGATGGCAACAGGCAAACTGTCGCAGGTGCACACACGGGTGGAGCTATCCGTAATCGATTCGGAACGATGAACATCACGAACTCGACGTTCTCGAATAACACCGCCCTGAATGGCGGCGGAGCCATCAGTAACGGCGAAAATTTAAGTATCACCGGTTCTACGTTTACGGGTAACTCAACCGCCTCAGCGCTTAGCGACGGCGGTGCCATCAGCAATAGCGGTGGTGCGCTGACGATTACCAGTTCGGTTATAACGGGAAATTCGACGGCTAATCGCGGCGGCGGTATTTACCATAATTCGGCCGTCATAAGCGGCACATCTCTCTCCATTACCGATTCGACCATTTCAAACAACACCGCCAACTCGGATAACAATACCACTGGAGACGGCGGCGGGCTTTTTCTTACCGGGACCGGTTCGGGCTCTATTTCCGGTTCGACCATCAGCGGCAATAGCGTCGGCGGGACGAGTAGTGCGGGAGACGGCGGCGGGATTGATGTTTCGCTCCCTCTGACGTTGACTAATTCCACCATCAGCGGCAACTCCTCGGTGCGCAACGGTGGCGGTATCTATGCCACTGGTGGATCGACAGCCACCGTTACGATTGAGAGTTGCACGATCGTCAACAACACGGCGGTGACGGGCGGCGGGGTGAACCGCGGCAGCACGACCAACCCCGTCAACCTGCGCAATTCTATTTTTGCCAACAATACCGCCAGCACCGCTCCGGATGTTTCCGGTTCGGTCGTCTCGCAGGGTTATAACCTGATCGAGAACACCACCGGCGCCACCATCACCGGGGACACGGCGACCAATATCACCGGCGTTGATCCGAATCTTGGACCTTTGGTGGACAACGGCGGTCCCACCCTGACCCACGCTCTACTCGCAGGCAGTCCGGCAGTCGATAAAGGGGGCACGACCGACTTGATCATTGACCAACGCGGAAGCATTCGCACTTTCGACAATGCTGCCATTCCCAACGCGGTCGGCGGCAATGGCACGGACATCGGCGCCTTCGAGGTGGAGCTACCCGTCGTAACAGGCGTTGCTTCCAGAAAGGTGCACGGTGGCGCGGGGACGTTTGATATCAGTTTGCTGACGACACCTCCAGTAACTGAATGCCGTTTAGCCGGAGCGGGCGGGACTTATCAGGTCATCGTGACGTTCGCAAATCCGGTGAGCGTGAGCGGGCTCTCCGTCATGAGCAGCGACGGACTGGCCGGTGGCACGCGGAGTGTGAACGGGGCAGTCGTGACTGTGGACCTGACCGCGGTGGCTGACGCCCAGACGGTCGGCATTACACTCATCAATGTAAACGATGGAATCCGCTCCGGTGATGTCTTCATCCCGTTTGGGGTGCTCCTGGGCGATACGACCGGGAATGGTTCGGTCAGCGCCTCCGACATCGGACAGGTCAAGGGGCAATCAGGGCAGGCGGTCACGGCTGCAAATTTCCGGACGGATGTGAACGTCAGCGGCGGCTCGATCAGCGCCTCGGATGTCGGACTGGTGAAATCTCGCTCCGGCGCGACGATTCCGTAGGCGCTCCCGCCCGCTTTGGCTGCTTAATCGGACGCGATTGGCAGGTGCCGAAGGATTGACTTCCGGCGGCTTTGTTGGTGTTCTCCGAAGCACCATGGCACGTTCACTTTATGCGCGGCTGTCACGCCGCTACCGTCCTCGCACTGCCCTCGAGCGGCGCGAATTTCTCAAGATCACGCTCGCGGCGTCCGCGGGGTTGTTCGTTAGCGGGTTGCCGAGCTTCGCCGCCACTGGCACGCGACGCGGAGTAGGACGCGGGCGGCGGGTCATTGTCATCGGTGCCGGCTTTGGCGGGCTCGCCTGCGCGCATGAGCTGATCGGCGCCGGGTATGACGTGACGCTGCTCGATGCGCGGAATCGCGTCGGCGGACGGGTGCTGAGTTTCAACGACATGATCCCCGGCAAGGTCGTGGAAGGTGGTGGCGAACTGATCGGCTCGAATCACCCGACGTGGGTTGGTTATGCGAAGAAGTTCGGGCTTCGGTTCAACGATGTGACGGAGGATGAGAAGCTCGACGCGCCGGTGATTCTCGGCGGGAAACGGCTGACGGAGAAGGAATCGGAGGCGCTGTGGGAGGAACTCGAAGCCGCCTACAAGACGATGAATGCCGACGCGCGCGCGATCAACGCGGATCAGCCGTGGCTCAGCCCGAATGCGCAGCGGCTGGATGCGCGCTCGGCGGCGGATTGGATTCGCGGGCTGCAGGTGTCGGAGCTGACGCGGAAGGCGATCACGGTGGAGTTGACGGCGGATAACGGCAACGCGGTGGGGCGGCAGAGTTATCTCGGAAACCTGACGCAGGTGAAAGGCGGCGGCGTGGAGCGGTATTGGACCGATAGCGAGGTGTATCGCTGCCGCGGTGGAAATCAGCGGCTGGCGTTTCGCCTCGCCAGCACGATCGGGAGCAACCGGATGCGTCTCGGCGTTCCGGTGCGGGAGGTGCGGATCGAGGGCGACAAAGTGACCGTGCGCGACGCGGCCGGCAACGTGATGGAAGCGGACGACGTGGTGCTGGCGGTGCCGCCCTCCACCTGGCACAACATCCGGTTCTCACCGGGTCTGCCGCGCGCGCTGCGGCCGCAGATGGGCGTAAACGTGAAGTATCTCGCCAGCGTGAAGGGACGCTTCTGGAAGAAGAGCGGGCTTTCGCCGGATTCGACGACGGACGGCATGGTGAGCATGACGTGGGATGGCACGGATAATCAGGGACCGGATGCGAGTGGCGCGCTGCTGGTGGGGTTCTCCGGCGGACCACCGGCGGAGCGGGCGCGGCGGGGTTCGGGGGCGCAGCGAGACGCTGCTTACACGCGGGCGCTGACGGAAATTTATCCTGAGTATGCGAAGCATTTTGTCGGCGCGCGGTTCATGGACTGGCCGGGCGAGATGTGGACGGCTGCTGGTTATTCTTTCCCCGCGCCGCGGCAGGTGACGACGGTGGGCCCGTTGCTGCATGCCGGGCTTGGGCGGCTACATTTTGCAGGCGAGCACGCGAGCTACAAGTTTGTCGGCTACATGGAAGGGGCGCTGAATTCCGGTGTCTCGGTGGCGAAGCGGATCGCGACGCGCGATGCAGGTGCGACCCAGCCGGTGCCTCGTCAGCGGCGGGAGCCGGCGCCGGCGGGTGCGTAGTAGCGGAGATCCTCTTCGGCGCGATATTGCGCGGTGATGATGCGCGATTCGCCTCTGCACGCTGTGGCAGCGCGGCTCGTGAGGCGGCTGCGCGATGCCGGCTTCACCGCCTACTACGCCGGCGGCTCGGTCCGTGATCTTGTGCGAGGTGAACAGCCGAAGGACATCGACATCGCGACGGATGCGCGGCCGGAGCAGGTGCAGAAGCTGTTTGCCCGCACGTACGCGGTGGGTGCGCATTTTGGCGTGATCGTGGTGCTGGAGGAGGGGCTGCAATTCGAGGTGGCGACCTTCCGCTCCGACGGGGCTTACGTGGATGGACGGCGGCCGGAGGCAGTGACTTTCTCGACGGCGGAGGAGGATGCGGCGCGGCGGGATTTCACGATCAACGGGATGTTCTTCGATCCTGTATGCGAGGAGGTGATCGACTTCGTCGGCGGGCGGGCGGACCTGGAGGCGCGGGTGATTCGCGCGATTGGGAAGCCAGCGCAGCGGTTCGCGGAGGACCGGCTGCGCATGCTGCGCGCGGTGCGGTTTGCCACCACC
>JACCZQ010000239.1 GCA_013695905.1 Chthoniobacterales bacterium | reverse complement strand
ACGTGGAGGTGGTGGCGGCTGGGCTGTAGCTGCGGCGCTATGCGCCGCACGGGGATGTGGGGGCGGTAGCTTACAGGCGTGGCTCCCACATACCCGTGTCGCCCATAGGGCGACAGCTACAACGCGTGCACTCATGGCGGAAAACTTCGCGTTTGACCAGCCGCTATATGCCTTAGTAACATGTGACTGTGACATATATTGGTGCGCATATCCTCGATCGTGAACTCAAGAAGGGCAGCGCTGAACTGTTGATTCTGTCGCTGGTCGAGACACGGGCGCGCCATGGCTATGAGATCGGCAGCCTGATCGAGCAGCGGTCGAACGGCGGGCTGAAGTTCAATGTCGCTTCGCTCTACCCGCTCCTTTACCGGCTGGAGAAGCGCGGTTGGATACGGGGCCGCTGGGTTGAGAAAGCAGGCCAGCGGCGCCGCCGCTACTATCGCCTTACCGCTGCCGGCAAGAAGGTGCTGGCCGAGCAACGCAGCAGCTGGCGCGAATTCGTGGCCGCAGTGAACAGCATTACCTCCGGTGAGTAGCATGCCTGATTGGAAACGGGAGATCCGCCAGCGGCTGAAGCCGCTGCAGCTCGCCCCGGAGCGGGAGGCGGAGATCGTCGAGGAGCTCGCGCAGCATCTCGACGATGCCTACGAGGAGGCGCTGCAGGATGACGCCACCCCGGAAGACGCGCGCCGCCTCGCGCTGCGGCAGCTCGCCACCAGCGACACTCTGTTTCAACAGCTCCGCGGCCTTGAGCGTGCCCTCCCGCAGGAGCCAATCCCCCCGGGCACCCAAAAGAGAAGCAATATGATCGGAGATATCGGACAAGACCTGCGCTACGGCGCGCGCATGCTGCTGCGGAGCCCCAGCTTCACCATCATCACGGTGCTGGCGCTGGCGCTCGGCATCGGGGCGAATAGCGCCATCTTCAGCGTGGTGAACACGGTGCTGCTTCGGCCGTTGCCTTACCAGAATCCGGACCAGTTGATGACGGTGTGGGAGGACGCAACGCACATGGGGTTCCCGTTGAACACGCCGTCGCCGGCGAATTACATCGATTTGCGGGAGCAGAACACCGTCTTTACCGGCATGGCCGCGCTGGCGCAGCGGAGTTACAATCTCACCGGCGCAGGTGAACCGGAGCGGTTCGATGGCCGTCGTGTCTCCGCGAATCTCTTCCAGCTCCTCGGCGTGGAGCCGGTGCTTGGCCGCGCGTTTCTGCCGGAGGAGGATCAACCCGGCGTGCGGGTGGTGATTCTCAGCCACGGGGTGTGGCAGCGGCGTTTCGGCGGTGATCCGACGATCATCGGTCGCCCGCTGTCGCTCGATGGCGAACCCTACACGGTGGTGGGCGTGATGCCGCCGACGGTCAACCTGCCGACGATCGAGGGCTGGGAAGACAAGCTCTGGGTGCCAATTGCATTTACTTCCGAAGAGGCGGCGGGCCGCGGTAATCACTACCTGGAGGTCATTGCGCGCTTGAAGCCGGGCGTCACGCAGGAGCAGGCGCAGGCGGAGATGACGACCATCGCCGCGCGGCTGGAGCAGCAGTATCCGGATTACAACACACGCATCGGCATCACGCTGCGTTCGCTGCACGACCAGATGGTCGGCAACATCAAACCGGCGCTGCTGGTGCAGCTCGGCGCGGTCGGATTCGTGTTGCTGATCGCCTGCGCGAATGTGGCGAATCTGCTCCTCGCGCGCGCGGCGGTGCGGTAGAAGGAGATCGCATTACGCCTGGCGCTTGGGGCGAGCCGCTCCCGCCTAACGGCACAATTCCTCACCGAAAGTGTGCTGCTCGCCGCGCTGGGCGGACTCTGCGGCCTCGCGTTTTCGTTCGTGGGGCCTGCGGGTGCTGACCTCCTTCATGCCAGCGAGCATCTCGCAGGCGCAGAACGTCACCATGGACGCGAAGGTGCTGCTCTTTACCGGACTGGTGTCGCTGGTCACCGCCCTCATCTTTAGTCTCGCGCCGGCCAGCCAGGCGTCGCATTTCAATCTCAACGACACGCTCAAGGAAGGCGGGCGCGATTCCGGCGCGAGCCGCCGCGGCAATCGCATCCGCAGCGCGCTCGTCATCAGCGAAGTGGCGGTGTCGTTCCTGCTGCTGATCGGCGCAGGTTTGTTGATCACCAGTTTTCTCCACCTGCTGCGGCTGGATCCCGGTTATCGCGCGGAGAATCTGCTGACCGCCAAGGTGCAGCTGCCGGAGACTCGTTATCCGAAGACGGAAAATCGTGTCGCGTTTTTCTCCGATTTGCTGCGGCGCGTACAGGCACTGCCGGGTGTGGAATCAGTCGCCGCGGCGAGTAATCTCCCGCTCACTTACCATGGCGATTCCATGCCGATCGGTGTGGAAGGTTGCGCTGATCCGCCGCCGGATGAGCGGCCGGATGTTGTCTTTCGCACGGTCAGTCCTGGCTACTTCACCACGATGGGAATCCGCATCGCGCAGGGGCGGGATTTCACGGAGCAGGATCGCGCCGACGCGGTGCGGACGGTGGTGATCAGCGAGAAAATGGCGCGTCATTTCTGGCCCGGTGAAAACGCGCTCGGAAAGCGGCTGAAGCCCGACTCCACTACTTCGGATGGTCCGTGGCGGGAGGTGGTTGGCATTGTCGCCGATGTGCGGCAGAACGACTTCGCGGCCGAGCCGAAGATGCAGATGTACTTTAACTACGAGCAAGTCCTCACCCTCGCGCCGAACGCGTTGGTGGTGCGGACGAAAGTGGACCCGCTTAGCCTCGGCACGGCGGTGCGGAATGCGGTCTGGTCGATCGACAAGGATCAGCCGGTCTCCGACATCCGTTCGATGGAAGAGATCGTCTCCACCGCCGTCGCGCGGCAGCGGTTCAGCACGATGCTGCTGGGTGTCTTCGCCGTGCTCGCACTGGTGCTGGCGGCAGTCGGCATCTATGGCGTGATGAGCTACACCGTGGCACAACGGACGCGCGAGATCGGCATCCGCATCGCGCTCGGCGCGCAGCGGAGTGATGTGTTGAGAATGACCGTGCAGCAGGGGCTGAAACTTGTCGGCATCGGAGTCGTCATCGGCGCCGTCGCGGCGCTGGTGCTCACCCGGGTGATGGAAAGCCTGCTCTACGGCGTCAGCGCGAC
>JACCZQ010000214.1 GCA_013695905.1 Chthoniobacterales bacterium | reverse complement strand
CAATCAATCGTTCTCACTGACGCTCACGAGCAACACCAACTTCTCCTCGCTCGGCATCAGCTACTTCTTGCAGAGCAACTTCGCTGGCAGTGGTCTCTTTAGGATCATCTCTCGTGACACCACCGGCTCTCCCTACCCCATTCCGTCGCCCATGCCTGTCAATTGTTTCAATGACAACGCGTGCTTGCTCGATCCTGTAAACGGTTTCGACTTGGGTGCGACGGTTAATGGCCTTGCGGATGTCGTCCCTCCGGGAATGTATCCGATTGCCACCATCACCTTTAACACGATGAACGCTCCGCTGGGCCAGTATACGATCTCTACAGATCTGCGGAGCATTGTCACTGATCGCAATGGTTTTGCAGACGTTCCTTTTACAGCGCTGGCGACCATAAATGTTGTTCCCGAACCGACCAGCGTCGGGCTTGTCCTTCTGGGTGGCGCCATGTTGTCGGGGATGGTCTGGCAGAGACAGCGCAGGCGGGCGCAGGTTGGTGCATCTCCGACTATAGCCGAGGCCTAACCCGCAATTCAAAGTGTGCGAGAGGGATCCAAGCGGAGTGCGTGTTAGGCGCGCGTTAGTCTTATTCTTTTTTTGCGCGGGTGGCATGTATTTGCGGGGGGCGACAATTGCAACGCCGCCGGCATTGATCGATGGCACCGCGCTCACGTTCTCAGAGCGGGTGGCGGACCAGTTTGCGATCGAAGCAGCGGCAACGGGGCCGTCAACGCATCGGACATTGGGTTCATCAAATCACGCAGCGGTCGGCCAGTGGATCCGACCAACTTCCGCCTGGACGTGACTGCGGACGGCAGCATCAACGCCACCGATGTGGCGCTGGTGAAAGCCTCCGCCGGAACCGGGCCGCCCTGAGTGAGGGGTGGGGAGCAGGGCGACAGGTCGCGCTTGTTGCGTACCCTGACCATGATCGCTCTTTGAATCGCGAGCGATGAGAGAGAGCGGCCGCGCCCTTGGCGGGTGGACTCTTTCCCATATAGTCAGCGCGCGTGATTGATCTTAACCTCGGCCGATTCTACGGCATTCTCGATCTCGGTTACGTGCCACCGGCCGAGGCGCGCCGCGTGGCGCAGGAAATGATCGCGGGCGGCGTCGATCTCATTCAACTGCGCGCCAAAGACTGGGAGCCTGCGCGGATTCTGACGCTCGCAGCCGATCTCCATCACACCACCGCCGCGGCCGGCATTCCGCTTATCATCAACGACCACGCGGAAATCGCGCGGCAGATTGGCGCCGAAGGCGTGCACGTGGGGCAGGATGATCAAAGCGTCGCCTGGGTGCGGGAGATCGCCGGCGGCAGCTGCTTCGTCGGCAAATCGACGCATAGTGTGCAGCAGGCAAAAATCGCGGTGACGGAAGGCGCCGATTACATCGGGTTCGGCCCGCTCTTTGCCACCCCGACAAAGCCCGACTATGTGCCGATCGGTCTTGGTGACATCCGGGAAGTTCACAGCGCAGTGCCGCTGCCGATCTTCTGCATCGGCGGGATCAAACTTCACAACCTGCCGCAGGTGCTCGCCGCCGGCGCGGAGCGCGTTGTGATCGTCTCGGAAATGTTGCAAGCTCCCGACATTCCACTTTACATCCACAGCGTGCGCCAGCTGCTCAATCAGCATTCATAAATCAGCAATCCACAATCCACTCATGTCCGTCCTTATCGTTGGCTCCATCGCACTCGACACTGTCAAAACCCCGGTGGAGGAGCACGCCGACCAGTTAGGCGGTTCGGCTTCCTATGCGGCTCTGGGCGCCAGTTTCTTCTCGCCGGTAAAGCTAGTCGGCGTGGTCGGCGACGATTTTCCGGAATCGGAATTCGAGTTTTGGAAATCGCGCAACATCGATGCGGAGGGTGTGCAGCGGGCGCAAGGGAAGACCTTCCGCTGGTCCGGTGAATATGCGTGGGACATGAACACCCGCGAGACAAAGTCGGTCGCGCTCAATGTTTTCGAAACTTTCCGGCCCGACGTGCCGGCCTCCTACCGGAAGAGCGAGTTCGTGCTCCTGGCCAACATCGCCCCGGCTTTGCAAGCGCACGTGCTCGACCAGATGGAGAAGCCGCGGTTCGTGGTGGCCGACACGATGGATCTCTGGATTGAAACCACGCGGGCCGATCTCGACGCCTTGCTCCCACGCGTCGATCTGCTCATCCTGAACGACAGCGAAGCTCGTGAGATGACAAAGGAGACAAGCCTCATCAAAGCGGGCCGAAAAATTCGCGCCGCTGGTCCGAAATACGTCGCCATCAAAAAGGGCGAACACGGCGCGCTGCTCTTCGGCGAAAACGAGTTCTTCAGCTGCGGCGCTTATCCGCTGGAGGACATTCACGATCCGACGGGAGCAGGGGACACCTTCGCGGGTGGTATGGCTGGCTATCTCGCGGCCCAGGGTGGCGATCCCACCTTCGCCGATTTCCGCCGCGCCATGATCTATGGCAGTGTGCTGGCGAGCTTCAATGTGGAGGCATTCAGCCTCGAGCGGATGCGCACGTTGCAGCAGCACGAGATCGAGGAGCGGTATCGGGTGTTCCGCTCCATGAGCCAATTCGAAGTGGTGACCTGAAACGATGCCGAGACACTCCCGGCGCCATTCTCCGCTCCACGCGCTGGTGCTGCTCGCCTGCGCGTGGTGGGTGACCGGGGGTGCACTGCAGGGCGCGCAGGAGTGGATCACTTACAAGGACGCGCGCCTCGTTCCCAGCGGTGGGAATGATGCGGACAGCTTCCACGTCAAAGCCGGCGGCAAGGAGTTCCTCTTCCGCCTTTACTTCGTTGATGCGCCGGAGACGGACACCTCGTTCCCGGCGCGCGTCGCGGAGCAGGCGAAATACTTCGGCCTCACGCCAGGCCAGACTATTCAGCTGGGCGAGCTGGGAGCGAGATTCACCAGGGAGAAGCTGGCGCAGCCCTTCACCGTCCGCACCTGTCTCCAGGACGCGCGCGGCCGCAGCCGCATGCCGCGTTATTTCGCTTTCATCGAGACGCAGGATGGCGACCTCGCCGAGTTGCTGGTCGCGAATGGCCTGGCGCGGGTGTATGGGGCCTCGGCGCAGCCGGTGGGGCTGGAGTCGCCGCAGCGCCAATGGAAGAAGCTGGAGCAGCTCGAGCGCGAGGCGAAACAGCAGAAGGTCGGGGGCTGGGGCGCGGCCGAAGGCAGTATGGCAGCGCGAGCGGCGACACAGCCGCCGAAGACCGGGCCGGATTCGTTCGAAGCCTTCTTCCATCCTACACGCGCAGCAGCAGCCGCGGCCGCGACACCGATGCCAGCAGCGACGTTTCCGCGGTCCCGCAGCTCCAGCGCTCCCTCGGCGGGTGCTCCCGGCAGCAAGCTGGACGTGAACGCCGCCAGCCTCGAGCAGTTGGTGGCGCTGAAGGGACTCGGCCCGGTGCTGGCAGAGCGGATCATCGCCGCGCGCCCGTTCAAATCCGCGGATGAACTGCAGAACGTGAAAGGAATCGGGCCGAAGAAGTACGATCAGATTCGCGAGCATTTCCGCGACGGCGGAAATTAAATCAGCGCTGTCATCAGCGCGTCATCGCCGGCGTCATCAACCGGCTTCGCCGCCAATATGTGCTCTTCGTGTCGGTAGCAAAGAGACCCGCAAGTCAAAGTGCCGGAGGCACGGCGGAATAAAGCCCGGAGCGCAGCGAAGCGGAGCTCCGGGACGATCGCCGTATGCACGTCAAACCCCCGGAGGGGGTGACGGAACGAGTGGCGTCGGAGGGTGAAGAACGCGTGAGCACCACGAGCGGCGTTCCGTCGCCCCCTTCGGGGACTGGCCTCCAGCGCCCGGTAGTCCCGGAGTTCCGCTGACGCTTCACTCCGGGCTCTATTCCGGCGCACCTCCGGTGCTGAAAAGACGCGGGTGCGCGGGCAGCGGTCAGGGACGTATATATGCT
>JACCZQ010000200.1 GCA_013695905.1 Chthoniobacterales bacterium | reverse complement strand
TCGCGCCTTCGCGCAGGGACACTGGCGCATCGCCGAGGTGCAAATGGCGCTGGGAGATTGTCTCCTGCAGCAAGCGCGACTGACCGAAGCCGAGCACCTTCTGGTTACGAGCCATTCGGCCCTCAGTAAGAAGCTCGGTCCGGGAGATCCTCGCACCCTGGAGGCTCAGCGCCTCCTCGGTCGCTGTAATGATTCTAAAAGCGCCGCGCCCCCATAGGACTTTAGTGTGCGCTGTCTTCAGCGCATCGCATGGCGCTGGGCGGTAAAAAAGCGTCAAACGGCAACCGGCTGAAAGCCGAGGAAAAATTCGACGCGGCTGACGAAAAAAGATTGGCCGCGATCGGCGTCGCCGAAAGCAGACTCTCAGAGTTAAACAGAATCTTTGATTTCATCCTCGAGACCCTTCGGGGGCACCCTCTACCCCTCGGGCCCTGTCTTGCCGACGAACCTGTCATCGCGGTCCGATTGGAGCACGTCGGCTGCCGACCATTCAACCGCTCGATCACCGCCGTCCGGCCATCCTCTTGAGCCGCGCAAACTCCTCGACCAGCGAAGCCCGATCGGCCTCCCGATATTCCGGCGGCAGATAGCGCTTATCCGAGCACGACAGCACCGCCGCGATCTCCTGCAGCGCGAGCAGATTCGGGTCGAGCGGATCCATGAAGGAGTTCACCGCCTCCTTCAGATCCTCCAGCTGCACATCATCATCGCGCAGCGCCAGCACCGCCCGCTCCTTTGCCCGCATCAGGATCGACTCCACATCACTGCCCGTCAGCGCGCGGTCGCCCAGCTCATCGTGCACATACGCGAGCACATCCTCGTGCAGCGCGATCTTCTTCACCCGTGCGATCACGCTGAAGAGCGCCTGCACGTCGTCGCCATTTTGCGCCGCAAACAGCGGCAGGCTCAGACCGAACCGCCCCTGCCGTTTCATATCGATCGCGAGCAAATCCGGCCGCGAAGTCATCGCCACCCACACCTCGCGTCCGCGCAAACTCGAGTCGCCAATGTGCGCCGCGAACGCCGCAAACACCCGCCCCGACACACCGCTGTCGCTATCGCCCTCGCGCGAGCCGAACACCGCATCCGCTTCATCCACCACCACAATCACCGGCCCCAGCGCCCGCACCGTCATCAGAATCCGCATCTGCTGCCGCTCCGTGTCGCCCACCCATTTCGAGCGAAACTCCCCGATCTCCATGACCGGCAAACCACACTCGCTCGCAAAACAATCGATCAGGAACGATTTCCCCACGCCCACGCGGCCCGGCACCAGAATGCCGCGCTCCACCACATCCGTTTTCCCGTTCTTAAACAGCCACGCGATCTCCCGCAGCTTCTTCTTCGCCGCCTCATGCGTCGCGACGAGATCGAGACTCACCCCCGGCTTCGGATCCTTGAACCGCACCAGCCCCTGGCAGTATTCCTCGATCAACCGCTTCTTGCTCCCGCTCACGTGCTCCACCGTCACGCGCGAGCCATTGCGGATCGCCTCCGCCAGCAGGTGTTGAATGCGCAGTAAATTCAAACCCGCCGTACGCGTGGCCAGATCCGGCGCTGCGATTTCGCTCCACTGGGCGAGCGGCGCGTTCTCCGTCGCGGCTCCCGATTCGATAAACCGCAGCCGTTCATCCGCATCCGGCAAATCGAGCCGCACCTGCGCCCCGTGCGGGTTTTGCAACAAATCCGCGTGCAGCTCCGCGGCTGATTCGGTGATCAGAATCACCCCGACATCCTCGCGCCGCATCTCCGGCGAAGCCGCCCATTTGAGGAGCGTCACCAGCGCCGTGCGTTCATCCGCGCTCGCGCCAGACTCCTCCGCCGCGGGGATGATCTTCTCCGGAAAGTCGATGATCAGCGTGACGCCGTGCGAGGTTTCCTCATCCGTCACGCGCAGAAAGAACCGGCGCAGCAACGGCGCCAGCTTCATTAATTCCCGCGGCGGACCCGTTTGGCGATAGCTCGTGTTCTCCACCTGATCATAAATCTCGAGCCAATCGAAGAACCGCTTCTGCATGTCGGCGGTGCCGAAGG
>JACCZQ010000193.1 GCA_013695905.1 Chthoniobacterales bacterium | reverse complement strand
CAATCACCAATCACCAATCACCAATCCAATCCGCCAATCACCTACCCCGCTGCGTCTCCTTTTGCAGCCGCTTTAGCCGGCTCCCGAGACTCACCTTGGCCGCTGAATTCATCCGGTCGATGAACAGTATCCCGTTCAAGTGATCCACCTCATGCTGCAACGCCCGCGCCAGCAGCCCCGACGCCTCGAGTTTTATCGGCCCGCCCCCGAGCGTCTCCGCCTGCACCACGACCACTTCGGCGCGATCGATATCCGCGTGGATCTCAGGAAAACTGAGACAGCCTTCCGGCCCCAGCACCGTTTCGCCGTGCTGCGTCAGCTCCGGATTCAGGAGCACCAGCGGCATCGCGAGGACCGGATCGATCTCGCGCCCATCGATCTTCAAAGTGCTCGGCCGATCCTCAACCTCCGAGATATCGAGCACTGTCAGCTGTAACGCTTCGCCGACCTGTTGCGCAGCCAATCCAACCCCGTTCGCGAGGTGCATCGTCTCCAGCATATTGGAGGCGAGTTCCCGAATGCGCTCGTCCGCTTTTGCGATCCGTTTCCCTTTCGCGCGGAGAACCGGATCGCCATACTTCATGATCGGCAGCCTCATGGCCCGCCCCGCGTGAATGCCGGCAGGTTCTTCACGCCTGCGAGTTTCAGTGCATCCATCACTTTGACGATCGTGCCAAACGACGCCTTCTCGTCAGCCTGCAAAGCCAGCACCGATCTCCGATCGGGCGGCAACTCCGTGATCGCTGCCTGCAGCTCCTCCACCGGAAGCGCGCGGCCATCGAGACTTACCTCATCGTTCTCGCTCACCGCGACGATGGCGTGCTCGCGCTCCGCCGGCGCGGAGGTGGCGGTCTGCGATTCCGGCAGGTTTATCTGCACCTCCGGCTGGTCGCGCTTAAACGTGGTCGAGACGACGAAAAAGATGAGCAGAATCGTGAAGATATCCACCAGCGACACGATGATGATCGACGGCGCGCGCCGTTTTTTGACTGCAATCTTCATGACGTGGAGGCTATCTAAGCCGCCGGCGTGCGGGCAGGAGCGGCGGCCCGCGCCGGTGGTACGCCATCACTGCGTGGGACCCGGCCGTAGTAGCACTTGCTGATCAGCTCCACGACGAGCGTTTCGATTTCCACCGACATCATCTCGACCTTTCTCGAGAAGTAGCTGAACGCCACCAGCGACGGGACGGCGATGGATAACCCGAAGACGGTCGCATTCAGCGCCTCCGCGATGCCGAGCGCGATCGCTTCGGTGTTTTGCGCACCGGCGCCCAGACCGAGAGCGGAGAAGACGCGCACCAGACCGGAGACAGCGCCGATCAGCCCCAGCAGCGGTGCGATGCCGGTGATGATCTCAAGGACGATCAAGCCTCTCTCCAGCACGATGACTTCGTGGCGCGCTTTCGTTTCCACCATCTCGACTGTCTCGTTCCGCGGCGCACGCAGCTGCTGCAACGCGGCCCAGACGATGCGCGAGAGCGCCGATGGATCATGCTGCACGATGCGGGCGAGTCGCTCCGCACTGCCCCCCGGCACCAGCCGCTCGATCTCGCTCTCGACCACGAGCGGGAGCACGTTTTTCCGTCGCAGCGCGATGGTCCGCAGGATGATGGTGGTCACCATCATGATGGAGCAGATGAGCAGCGGCCACATGAAGATGCCGCCGCTGTGGAAGAACGTCCAGACCGCCTGCACCGTCTCCGGCATCTGCGCGAGGAACAAAGTGGCTGTGATTGTCATCTAGAAAAAGGTGAAGGAGAAATCCAGGGGCAGCTTGCCACCAGGCAGCGTCGCGACCAGGTCCGGCGGGATGGGAGGAATTTGCGCCTCTTGAAATGATTGCAAGCAGATGTTTGCGAACGCTTCGTTCGAGCTGTTCGAAGTGACGCGCAGGTTGACCACGTTACCGCTGGGGTCCAGCTCCGCCTCCACCTTCGCCGTGCCCACGCTCGCGATGTCGCCGCGCGACTTGATGTGATAATACCAGCGCTGCCCGATCGCGTCGGAGACCTGTTTTCGATATTTCCCGAGCGGCGTGGCGACCGCGTCCACCGAAGCAGCTCCGCGGTTGGTGATGCGGCCGCTGATGGCGGTCTCCTGCTTCTCGCGTTGGTAAGCGGTGGCGGGGCTCTCCGGCCGCGGGCGGGAGATCACCGGCGGCGGGGTCGGAGGCATGTCCGGCGACGGTGTTTCTTCTGCGTCTTCGGGGTCGCGCAGCGCCGGAGGTGGCGTGCTGGTTAACATCGCAAACTTATCCGGCTCGGGTGTAGCGAGCGGCTCCGGGAGCGGCGGCGGCGTGGCTTGTGGAGTAGGCTGCGGGGTGGCCTTTGCGATTGGCGCAGGCGTGGGAGTCACAGGTGGCGGAGTGGGCGCCGGTGCAATCAATGGCTGCGCCTGCGAGCCTTCCATCGCTACGGAAGATTGCTGCGTCTCCAAGTCGAGGGACGGCCGCTCCGTTCCCTTCTGCGTCGGCAGGGGGAGATCGCCGGTCGCCGGCAGGTCGCTGGCGGCGCGGGCGTTGGCGTGCGACTCGAAGGTTTTCGTCTCCGGTTCCTCCGCAATTTGTTTCGACGGGTCGGTTTCGATGTAGGCGGGGTTCGGCGGCGTGGTGGGGAGAGTCGGCATCGTGGAGAGATCGAGCATCGTCAGCTCCATCGGACGGTCGTCCGGCACCGTCGGCGTCGGGACGAAGGCGTCGTGAAAAGCCGCCAGCGAGAGCGCCGCCAGCACGTGCACGACGAGTGACCCGAGGACGGCCCACCAGACTCTTCTCCGTTCGCGCGGTGTTTGCATGCGGCTGCTGCATCAGCGCAGCGGGCGGGATTCTACCGCAAAGAGCGTGTCCTGGCGAGGGGGCTTGCGCCGCGGAGCGACTTGCGGGCGCGGCGGCGTCGCGGCGTCGTCTTGCGCGCGTGGTGAAAGAGATACTGCTGCGCGTAGCCGCCGTGCTCGCCGAAGTAGCTGTCGCA
>JACCZQ010000178.1 GCA_013695905.1 Chthoniobacterales bacterium | reverse complement strand
GATTATGCATGGGTTTGGGACCCCGGGGTGGAGCGGGAGCGGGGGTCTTCTGCGGACGCGCCTTGTGGTTCGCGGCAGGCTGCCGCGAACAGCAGGCTGGCAGCCTGCGCTCCCCAGATCATCATCGGCACGCATGCGCTGCTTTATGAGGGCGTCGCGTTTGAAAATCTCGGGCTCGTCGTGATTGATGAGCAGCATAAGTTTGGCGTTGCGCAGCGGGCGCGGATCACGGCGCGGGAGCCGGCTCCGGATGTGCTGGTGATGACCGCGACGCCGATCCCGCGGACGCTGACGATGACGGTGTATGGCGATCTCGATGTGTCGGTGATCGATGAGCTGCCGGCTCATCGCGGCAAAATCATCACTGCTGTTCGGGACAACGCGAAGCTCAATGAGGTGCTGAAGTTTCTGCGCGAACAGTTGCAGGCCGGCCGACAGGCTTACGTGATTTATCCGCTGATTGATGAAAGCGAGAAGCTGGATGTGAAAGCGGCCGCGGCGGAATTCGAGCTGTGGCAGGAACGGCTCCGGCCATTTCGCTGCGAATTGCTGCACGGGCGCATTCCTGCGCCGGAGAAGCAGGCGATCATGGAGCGATTTCGCAAGGGTGATGCGAGCGCGCTCATCAGCACGACTGTCATTGAGGTCGGCGTCGATGTGCCGAATGCGAACGTGATGCTGGTGGAGAATGCAGAGCGGTTCGGGCTGGCGCAGCTCCATCAACTCAGGGGCCGGATTGGTCGCGGCGAGCACAAGTCCTACTGCGTGTTGTTGAGCGCGGAGACGGCGGCGGAGACGGTGGCGAAACTGGCGGTGCTCGAGAAAACGAGCAACGGTTTCGACGTCGCGGAGGCGGATTGGAACCTGCGCGGGCCGGGCGATTTGCTGGGGACGGCGCAGAGCGGATTGCCGGGCTTGAAGCTCGGTAATCTGAAGACCGACATGCCACTAATGCAACGCGCACGAGCTGCCGCGACGGCGATCATGGAGTGGGACCCGCAGCTGGAGGCGCCGGAGAATCAACGTTTCCGCAAGTTGATTGTCGAAGAACGGGGACGAACCTTTTCGAACGTAAGCTGATGAAGAACCTCCTTAAATTTTTGCTGTTTGTCGGCATCCTCGCGGCCGCCATCTCAGCGCTCTACGACTACCGCTTGAAACAGGGCGGATCGAAGCCCGGCGGTCGCGCCGCGGAGAAGTACACGCTCGCGGCGGCGGCGACAATCGAGCCGAAGCAGGTGGCGACACTCGATGCGCTCAGCAGCGAGCGGCGGGCGCTGATCACTAGCGTGGTGCCTTCCGTGGTCAGCATTCGCACCTCGAAGAAGATGCCGATCCGCCGGCAGCAGATGGATCCGTTCGAGTTCTTTTATCGGAATCAGCGACAATTCCGGAACCCGCAGGAGCAGGCGATGGTGCGGGCCTCGTTAGGCTCGGGCGTGATCGTGACGGAGGAAGGTCACATCATCACGAACAATCACGTGGTCGATCAGGTGGATGAGATTGAGATCCAGATGCACGACGGCCGCACGCGCAAGGCGCGGCTGGTCGGGGGCGACGCTCTGGTCGATCTGGCGGTGCTGAAGGTGGACGAGCCGAATGTGAAGCCGCTGAAGTTTGGCGATTCCGATGGCGTGCAGGCCGGCGATTTCGTGCTGGCGGTCGGGAATCCGTTTGGCTTCGAGGAGACGGTCACCGACGGCATCATCAGCTCACGCGGCCGGCCGAATCGTGTGGACGGATTTGGCGATTTTCTGCAGACCAATGCCGCCATTAATCCCGGGAACAGTGGCGGCCCTTTGATCAATCTGCGGGGGGAAGTGATCGGCATCAACACCGCGATCATCTCGCGCAGCGGTGGCTCGCAAGGCATCGGCTTTGCCATTCCTTCGAATTCGGTGAAGAACGCGCTCGAGAGCCTGTTGAAGCAGGGCCGGATCATCCGCGGCTATCTCGGCATCCAGATGCGCACCTTGCCGCGGGGGCAGACGGACTCGATCACTGATGGAGTGGAGGTGGAGGACGTGATCCCCGGATCGCCTGCCGCCGAGGCGAAGATTCAGCCGGGAGATGTGATCCAGAAATTCGATGGACGGCAGGTGAGGAGCTTCACGGAGCTGCGCACGATGGTGTCGCAGACGGAATTGAACAGAAAGATCGAGCTGGAGATCGTCCGCCAAGGGAAGCCCATGACCGTGGCAACCGAGTTGAAGGAGCAACCGGTGGACTACCAGACGGCGCGCGCACCGCGCCCGCAGCGGCAACCACCGCGCCCAGGTCCGCAGCCGCAGCCGCGCCGCCCCGATCCAGACGAGCCTCTGGAGGAGGACGACCTGCAGGACGACGAGACCGCGCTGGCTGGCATCGAGGTGGGTGAATTGACGCCAGACCTGGCGCGCCGGCTCGATGTGCCACCGGGGGTGCGCGGCGTGGTGGTGACGAATACCGATGGAGCGGCTGGCGAACTGCGGCGTGGCGATGTGATCGAAGAAGTGAATCAGCAGCCGGTCACCTCGGTGGCAGAATATCGCCGAGTGGTCGCCGATCTCGACCCGACAGGCACGCATGTGCTCTCCGTCTCCCGTGGCCGCACGCGCTCGTTCGTGGTACTGCGCAGCAGCCGTTAGGGGCGGGCGCGGCTTCCGGGTGGCCGCTTCTGCAGCGGAGCTAAACGCGCGGAACGGCAGCAGCATTCGAATTCAATCTGAAGTGAATAACCGCCACGTCGCGCGGTCTAATTCTCCGCACACCATCATACCATGAAACGAATTCTCCTCGCGCTCGTGATCTTCGCTCTCGTGCTGCCTGCCGCGCCGCAGGCGGAAGCCCGGGTCGATGCATCGATTAACTTCTTCTACGATAATCTCCGGGCCGATGACGGGTATTGGCTCGACGTGGATGGCTACGGCTATTGCTGGCAACCGAGGGTCGCGGTGAGGGATCGCGGCTGGCGGCCCTACGCCGATGGATATTGGGCGCATACGAACGTCGGCTGGACGTGGGTGTCCTATGAGCCGTTCGGGTGGGCCACTTATCACTACGGGCGTTGGGCGCGTCTCCGCAGCCGCGGCTGGGTCTGGGTGCCCGGCTATGAATGGGGACCGTCCTGGGTTTCCTGGCGCACCGGCGGGAACTATGTCGGCTGGGCTCCGCTGCCGCCGCGGCGCTACGCTGCGGGTGGCGAGATCATCTACACCGGCCGGGCCTTCGGCAATCGCGTCGACATCGAGTTCGATATCGGCCCGTCCTACTACAACTTCGTCAACGTCCGCTACATCGGCGCGCCGGTGCTGAGCCGCCACATCTACGCGCCGACGCAGAACATCACCTACATCAACCAGACGGTGAACATCACGAACATTTCCTATCAGAACAACACCGTTTACAACTACGGCCCCGACTACAACCGGCTGAACGCCTACTCCACGCAGCCGATTCAACAGTTGAGCCTCCAGCGCAGCAGCGACATTCCGTCTGGCGACGCCGGCAGCTTCAGCAGAGTGCAGGGGAACCAGCTCATCGTCGCCGCGCCGGCGAAGCTCGAGCAATCGCAGCAACGTGTCGCTCCGCCGGCGGTAAAGGAGAAGGTGCAGCAACCGGACCTGGAAACCGGCTGGGCTGACGTGGCTGACGCAAACGCGAAGCAACAGCTGCAGGAGAAAATGAAAACCGAGGACGTGAAATCGATTCCTCCGCCGGAGATTCCGCCGAGCAATCCTGAGGCGCTCGCCGGCGCCACGCCGGGAGCGATTGTGCCAGCCGATACCACGGTAGCGCCTGTCGCCGACGCGCCGGGGCGTGGCCGTGGGCGGGGTCGGAGCCCTGCTCCGGGCCAGGAGCAACAGCCAGCAGAAACAGCGGGAGCTCCGGGTGAGGCCGACACCTCTGCACCAGCCGCTGATACCGCGGTGCGGGGCCGGGGCCGTGACAAACGGCCAGCTCCCGCGCAGGAACAGCAGCCAACCGGCGAAACAGCTGGCGATGCTGCAACTGCAGGAGACGACGCCGCGAGCGCTGCACCAGCGGCAGACACCGCCCGCCGAGGGCGAGGCCGCGACAGGCGTCCCGCTCCCGCGCAGGAACAGCAGCCGACTCGCGATGCTGCGACCGCCGGAGACGAGGCCGCGAGCGCCCCTGCCACAGATCGGCAGACCAGAGGCCGAGGCCAGGGCCGTCAAGGGCGGCAAGCTCCGCAGCAACCTTCTACACCTGCCGCCGATGCAGCCCCGGACACAAGCGCCGGCGCAGTGAGCGACGCTCTGCAGGTGGAGCGGCGCGGTCTCGGCACTCGCGGCCGTGGCCGCCAGCCGGCACCCAGTGTCTCCTCGGATGAAGTGACGAGCGAGCCGGTCGCGGCACCACCGCAGACCAGCGGCGACGCACGGGAGAGAAATGCACCACGTGGAGACCGCGGCCGTGGGCGGAGCAGACCCGACACAATCGACGAGGCCCCAGCCGTGCAGCAACAGCCTGCCGCGCGTCCCGACGCGGAGCAGGGGAACGAGGAGCGCGGAAACCGCGGCCGTGGCCGGAGAGCAGATCGCGCCGAAGCGCCGCCGGCTGTGCAGCCACCACCGCAGGCAGCGCCCGAGCCGATCCAGCAGCCCCAGCAGCCGCCGATGGAGAGGCCGCAGCAATCCCGTCGCGAGCGCCCGCAGCCCCCGCCGCAGGCAGCACCTCCGCAAGCGGCGCCGCAGGGCGGTGGCGAGGAAGCAGCCGCGCCGCGGCAGGAGCGCGGCCGCGGCCGGCCTGACAAGGGCAAGGGCAAGAAGGACGACTCCGAACAGCCGGAGGAGTAAAGCTCGTCACGAGACATTCAGCGGCCCCGGAGCAATCCGGGGCCGTTTTGCTTTCGCGCCACGTTGCGCAGGTTACAGCAGCTCCGCGATCTGGACGGCATTCAACGCCGCACCTTTCAGGAGCTGATCTCCGGAAATCCAGAAGGCGAGGCCGTTCTCCAGCGCGCAGTCGAGCCGCACGCGGCCGACCTGGCAATTGTCTTTGCCTGCAGCGTCGAGCGGCATCGGGTAGAGGTTCCGCTGCGGCTCATCGAGCAGATCTACACCGGGTGCTTTCGCGAGCACCTCACGTGCTTCGTCGACTGAAACGGGCCGCTCGAACTCTGCACTCACGGCCACGGAGTGCGCGCGATAGACCGGCACCCGCACACAAGTCACGGACGCGCGGAAGTCCGGCAGGTGCATGATGCGACGCCCTTCGTTCTGCATCTTCATCTCTTCCTTCGTGTAGCCGTTCGCCAGAAACGAATCGACGTGCGGGAGCACGTTGAAAGCGATCGGGTGCGGATACACTTCCGCAGTTACCGGCGCACCGGAGTTGGTCTCCGCCACCTGCCGGCGCAGTTCTTCGATCGCGCGTGCGCCGGTGCCGGAGACTGCCTGATAACTCGAGGCAAAAATCCGCCGCACCCCAAACGCGAGGTGCAGCGGGTAGAGCGCCATCAATGTCACCGCCGTGGTGCAATTCGGGTTCGCGACGATCCCGCGATGTTGCTTCACGTCGGCGCCATTGATCTCCGGGATAACAAGCGGCACCTGCGGGTCCATGCGAAACGCGGAGGAGTTGTCGATCACCACCGCGCCAGCAGCAGCGGCGAGCGGGACATACCTGCGTGAGATATCACCGCCGGCGCTGAAGAATGCCATGTCGATCCCGCGGAAAGAATCTTCCCGCAGCTCCTCGATGATCAGCTCCTCGCCGCGAAACGAGATGCGCTTCCCGGCAGAGCGCCCGGAGGCGAGCAGACGCAGCTTCTGGACGGGAAACCCGCGCCGCGTGAGGACGTCGAGCAGCTCCAGGCCGACGGCACCCGTCGCTCCGACGATGGCGATGTGATAGCTTTTTCCCACGGGCGGCTGCATTCTACGCCGCTCTCCAGTGAAGAAAAGCGGCCAGACCACCATCCATGTTTCCGTCGCGCAGCAACGCCTCAGCGTGAGGCGTGGCCGCAAGGTAGTGCGGACGTTTCCCATCTCCACCTCGAAGTATGGCCTCGGGACAGAGGAGGGGAGTTTCAAGACGCCGACTGGTAAGTTCCGGGTGGTGGAGAAAATCGGCGCCGGCCAGCCGTGCGGTACCGCCTATAAAGCACGTGTGCCGCTGCGTCCGTCACCGGAGCTGCTGGCGAGTGACGACCTGGTCATGTCGCGGATTCTTTGGCTGGATGGATTGGAACCGGAGAATGCGAACACGTTCGACCGCTACATCTACATCCACGGCACCAACCACGAGGAGCAGATCGGTGAGCCGGCGAGTCACGGCTGCGTCCGAATGAGGAACGCGGATGTAGCGGAGCTGTTCGAGTTAGTCGATGTCGGGACGCAGGTGGTAATCGCGCCGCCGAGGAACCGGCGCCCGGCTGGGGCGTAATACCGGGAGGACCAGGAATACTCCTCCAGCTCGTTCGTGTTGATCTTCCGCATGGCGAGAGGTTTACCTCCTGACGACAGGCGGAAGCAAGCAGCGGAAATCCACTTGCCCGCCGGGTAGGACAGCGGGCAAGGGATGGACCAATGGAAAATGGCGGTGCAGCGTCGCCCCTGGCGCAGTGCTGCGGGAAAACCGGTCCCTCACCCATTACTACGGAGCCTTCCCGGCAAAGTTTTCCGGAAATTGTATTTTTTTTAAGCGACCGGCGGCAGCAGGTGCTGTGGGCGAGAGTGGAAACCACTTGAACGCACCGCGGATGCGATTTGTCTGCAGGAAAGAAGCTTATGCGTCCCGATAAATTTACCCAGAAAATGCAGGAAGCGCTGCAGGCCTCGCAGGACGTGGCGGCGCAATACAACCACCAGGAGATCGCCACCGAGCACTTCCTGATGGCGCTGCTCGACCAGAGCGAGGGCGTGACGCGCCCGCTCCTCGAGAAGGTGGGGGTGCCGGCGGCGGCGCTCCGCACGCGGCTCGACGAGGAGCTGGGCCGCCGACCGAAGGTGCACGGGGGCACAGATCAGCGGATCGGGAATGAGCTAAAGACGACGATCGACGCGGCCGAGCGGGAAATGGCGAAGCTGAAGGACGAATTTCTAAGCGCCGAGCACTTCCTGCTCGCGCTGAGCGACGGCGAGAGCGGGGCGGGCCGCGTCTTGAAGTCATTAGGCGTGACCCGCGACAAGCTGATGCAGGCGCTGCAGCAGGTGCGCGGCTCGCAGCGGGTGACGGATCAGAACCCGGAGGGGAAATACCAGACCCTGGAAAAATACGGGCGCGACCTCACCGAGATGGCGCGGCGCGGGAAGATCGATCCGGTCATCGGCCGCGATAACGAGATCCGCCGAGTGATGCAGGTGCTGTCTCGCCGCACGAAGAACAATCCGGTGCTGATCGGCGAACCGGGCGTGGGGAAAACTGCGATCGTGGAAGGGCTGGCGCGGCGGATCATCAGCGGCGACGTGCCGGAATCGCTGAAGCAGAAGCGGCTCATCGCGATGGATATCGGCTCCATGGTGGCGGGGGCGAAGTTCCGCGGGGAATTTGAAGATCGGCTGAAGGCGTTCCTGAAAGAGGTGACCGACTCGCAGGGTGAGATCATCCTGTTTATCGATGAGCTGCACACCATCGTCGGTGCGGGGGCGGCCGAGGGGTCCGTGGATGCGTCGAATATGCTGAAGCCGCAGCTGGCGCGCGGTGAGCTGCGCACGATCGGCGCCACGACGCTGAACGAGTATCGCAAGTACATCGAGAAAGACGCGGCGCTGGAGCGGCGCTTCCAGCCGGTGATGGTGGAGGAACCCTCCGTCGAGGACGCGATCGCCATTTTACGAGGGCTGAAGGAGCGGTATGAGGTGCATCACGGGGTGCGGATTCAGGACGCCGCCCTGGTCGCCGCGGCGGTGTTATCGCACCGTTACATCAGCGACCGGTTCTTACCGGATAAAGCGGTCGATCTCGTCGATGAAGCGGCGTCGCGTTTGAAGATCGAGCTCGATTCGATGCCGACGGAGATCGACGTGATCGAACGCGAGGTCATGCAGCGCGAGATGGAGCGGCAGGCGCTGAAGAAGGAAAAGGATCCCGCCAGCAAGGAGCGCCTGCAGAAGCTGGAGAAGGAACTCGCCGACCTGCGGGAGCAGAGCGCGAAGTTGAAGGCGCAGTGGCAGAACGAGAAGGGCGAAATCGATAAGGCACGCAAGCTGCAGGAAGAGCTGGAGGCGCTCCGCACGGCGCTGGAGCAGGCGCAGCGGCGCGGGGAGCTCGCCAAGGCGAGTGAGATTCAATACGGGCGCATCCCAGCAGTGACGCGGCAGCTGGAGGAGCATAACCAGAAGCTCGGCGAGCTGCAGCAGGGTGGGCAGATGCTCAAGGAAGAAGTGACGGAGGAAGACATCGCGCAGGTGGTCTCGAGCTGGACGCACATCCCGGTCTCGCGGCTGCAGGAAGGCGAACGCGAGAAACTGGTGAAGATGGAGGAGCGGCTCAGCCAGCGGGTGATCGGCCAGAAGGAGGCGATCGCCGCGGTTTCCAATGCGGTGCGGCGCGCCCGGGCCGGTCTGCAGGACGAGAATCGGCCGATCGGTTCCTTCATTTTTCTAGGACCGACCGGCGTCGGGAAAACGGAGCTGTCGCGGGCGCTGGCGGAGTTTCTGTTCGACGATGAGAACGCGATGATTCGCCTCGACATGAGCGAGTACATGGAGAAGCACACGGTGGCGCGATTGATCGGGGCGCCGCCGGGATATGTCGGCTACGAGGAAGGCGGGCAGCTGAGCGAGGCGGTGCGGCGGAAGCCGTATTCAGTGTTGTTGTTCGACGAGATCGAAAAGGCGCACAGCGACGTTTTCAACGTGCTGCTGCAGGTGCTGGATGATGGCCGGATTACCGATGGGCAGGGGCGCACCGTTGATTTCAAGAACGCGGTCATCATCATGACTTCGAACATCGGCTCGCAATTCATCACCGAGGAATGGAATCGCGAGAAGCACTCGGCGCTCGTGATGGAGGCGCTCCGCGGCCACTTCCGGCCGGAGTTCCTGAACCGGGTCGATGAGATCATTATCTTCGACCGGCTGGTGGAGGAGGAGCTGAAGAAGATCGTGGAGATTCAGCTAAAGCGGCTGGTGCGGCGGCTGGAGAACCAGAAGATCACGCTCGAGCTGAGCGATGCGGCGAAAGCCTTGATCGCTCGTGCAGGGTACGATCCGGTCTATGGGGCGCGGCCGTTGAAACGCGCGATCCAGAAGGAGATTCTTGACCCGCTGAGCCTCGATATTCTCGAAGGAAAATTCCGCAGCGGGCAAACCATCCGGGTGGAGGAGAACGGTGGCCGCCTCGAGTTCATGAGCGCGTGATGGTTGTCGGCCGTCGTGTCCTTACGTGGCACGCGCTGCGTGTAATGGATGTAGGCCGTCGTGTCCTCACGCGGCGGGGTGGGGTTTGATCCGGCGGGGAACGGCGTCGTTTGTGGAGGCGGGAGAGCACCGCCCGCCGCGTCGGGAGGCGCGGCCTACACACGCTGTGCGTGTTCCGCGCGATGATCCGCGACCGGGCGGCGTTGCACCGCGCGATGCAGGAGATCCTGACGTGGGATTTTGACCGGGTGATCGTGGGCCACGGCGAGGCGTTCGAGACGGGTGGCAAGCAGCGCCTCGCGGAGATCGTCAGCAGTGTTGAACGGTAATCGGTTCCGCGCTATGATGCTGCTCATGATTAACTTAAAAGCTTTAGCTGTTGTCGCCGCTGGCATGTTCGCCGCGGCTTCGTTGTTTGCCGGGGACCACGCCTGTTGCCCCAAGGGTGGCGAGATGAAGCAGGCGAAGTCGGAATGCGGGATGAGCTTCGCGAAACTGGACCTGACGCAGGAGCAGGAGGAGAAAATGAAGACGGCCGCGGCTGATTGCAAAAAGGGCGGCTGCAATGAAGAGAGCATGGCGAAGATGAACCAGCAGGCGGAACAGATCCTGAACGAGACGCAATACGCCAGCTGGAAAGAAGCCGGCGGCTGCAACAAGAAAACCGAGAAAGCCCGCAGCTAAGGCACGCGCTCAGCGAATCGTAGAAATTTAATCCGCCGGCGTGCGCTGATGGCGTCGCCGGCGGATTTTTTTTTTGCCGACAAGCCGTTGTCGTCGGGAGCTTGCCGTCCGCGCAGGATGAGTAAAGCTGGCAGCGATGGACGACCTCGCGGCGAACCTGGAGCTGGTGCTCTCCCGCATCTCAGCTGCCGCCGCGAAGGCGCACCGGGCGCCGGGCGATGTGCAGCTGATTGCTGTCTCAAAAAAGCAAGATGCGGCGAAGGTGCGGGCGGTGTGCGACGCCGGGCAGGCGATCTTCGGCGAAAGCCGCGTGCAGGAGGCGCGTGCGAAAATCCCGCTGCTGCCATCGGCCGTGCGGTGGCAGTTCATCGGACACCTGCAGAAGAACAAGATCCGCCATGCGCTGCCGCTCTTCGAGCTGTTCCATAGCGTCGATTCGCTCGCTCTGGCGCAGGACATGGAACGGATTGCCGAGGAAGAGGGGCGGCGCCCGCGCGTGCTACTCGAGGTGAATTTGGCCGGCGAGGGGAGCAAGATCGGTTTCGCTCCTGCCGCTTTGCGGGAGCAGATGGAGGAGCTGCTGGCTCTCAGCCGACTGGAGATTGCGGGGCTGATGACCCTTCCTCCGTTTGCGCCGGAGGCGGAGGAGAGCCGTCGCTATTTTGTGCTCCTGCGGGAGCTACGGGAGGAATTGGAGCGGGAGTGCGACGTGCGGCTCCCGGAGCTTTCGATGGGGATGAGCAACGACTACGAGGTGGCGATCGAAGAGGGCGCGACGGTGGTGCGGGTCGGCACGGCGATTTTTGGCGGGCGCTAAGCCCCGGCGGGATTTCCGGCGGCTCGTGGAGCGCAAAAAAAGCGCGCCGCCCTTGCGGACGGCGCGCCTCGTTGATTCCAAGTGCGTACTGCTTACTCCACTTCGAAGATTTCGACGAGTGCGACACCGGAGGCGCCGTCACTTAGTTCGTCCGCTGGGCTGGCGCGGATGCGCCGGGCAGGTAAAGAGCAATTTATTAACCCTGCAGCTGCTGCTTACCTCGCCGGGCCCCGCGACCCTGCGAGGGCTACTGCATGATCTCGCGAACGAAGACGTTCAGCTGACCGTCTGCCTGCCGGCGCACTTCTGTGATCTCGTAAGGACGCTGCTCGTCACGATTGACCACTGAGCCCTGCTCCGGCGGCGGCCGGCCGGCGGGGAACTCCACGATCACGCGCGTGGAGGAGGGGGCGCCGAGACGCAGCACCGACTGTGCGACGCCGCTCCGCGGTCGCAGCACCGCGCGGTTCGATTCGGCAAAATTGACGACAAATTGGCCCCGCAAGTAAACGCGCTCGCCCGCCATGCCGCGGTCCGCGAGATCCTGCAGATCTCCGGTCGTGATGAGACGGCCGGCAGGCATTTTGCCGGGCGGGAACGTCTTCCAATTCGCCACGCCCGCAGTGGAAGCGAGTGCCATATTCGCTGTCGGCGTAATGGGCGCAGCGGTCGGAGCTGCCGGCGGTGTGGCAATCTGCGCCTCGGCTGCGGGAGCGGCCGCCGCCACCGTCGCCGGCGTGCTCCCGGCGGGAGGAGAAGCGTCGGGTGAAGCAGCCGCCACGGCAGCCGGCGCAGGGGAGGGGCTGGCCTTTTTGCCTTTGGCAAGTTTGCCCCCTTTCGGGGTGGCGGTGGGCTCCGGCTCCGGCGTCGGCGTGACCTCCGCCACCCGGGGTGTCACCGCAATCGCAGTCTCGATGCGCACCAGCTCGTTCGTCGGTGCGGAGGGAGTAGCCTCCGGACTGAGGCCCGGGAGCGGAATGCCAGTAGCAGGAGGCGCGACCTTCTGGCGGTAGTGGGCGAATCGCTCCTCCGCTGCGCGCCGGGCCGGCTCCTTAAAGATCGGCCACCCTGCGTCCATGTTGAGGTCGAAGGGCGGTTCCAGGCTGAAGGTGCCGAGACCCTGCGTCACGGTGTAGCTGCCGTAAAGCAGCGGCACCGCGGTGAGCAGGAGGCGACCGTCGCGCAATCGTTCCACATGGATGACGGCCGAGAGATCGTGCAGCCGCTCCAGTTTAATCTCGAGCCCGGTGACGAGTGTCTGCTTCATTAAAGGCACCGCCTGCGCATCCGCCGGATAGACGTGCTCCAGGAGCAGCTCGCCATAATCGGACGCATTCGTCAGGGCGACCATCCCGGAGGTAAACAGGTCGTTAGGCCCGAGCTCCCGCGCCTCCATGATGGTGAACCGACCCACCACGTACGGCACCTGGCCGGCCATGTTCTGGAAGTTGCGAATGAAATTGCGCGCCAGCTCGGCGTTCGTCTTCGCGAGCTCGGCCGGGCGCATCGCGTGGTAGCGTTCGTAGATGCGCTTGCTGGTCAGAAATTCACCCGAAGGAGCAGCGGTGAGCTGAAACCGCTTCGGCTGCTCCACCTTCCCGAGTTTCTGCAGGATGCGGTAGCTGTCGGGCCGCTCCGGCTGCCCGAAGATATAGAAACTGCCCAGCCACGCCGCCAGCATCATGCCGGTGAGGAGCAGGATAACGATCGTCCAGGCAAAGAGATTCGCCTTCCGCCGCTTCGGTCCCGCGTACGGCTCGTCGTAGCGGAAGTAGCCGTGATCCATCGAAACGCGCGCGCGCGAAGCTGCGTCTCTACGTGGACGCCGCGGGCTCGAACGAGGTGCCGCAGCCGCAGGTGCGGGCGGCGTTTGGGTTCAAAATCTGAAAGCCGGTGCCGGTGAGCCCATCATGATAATCAAGCGTGGCGCCGCGGAGCAGCCGCGCACTTTCGGGATCGACGAGGAACTCCATCCCATCGCGTTCCACCACGGCGTCGCCCTCGTGGCGCGTGTCGAGAAGCATGTCGTATTGGAGACCGGAGCAGCCGCCTTTTGCGATCTGCACCCGCAGGCCTTTCCGCTCGGCCGGCGCGTGTTCCTCGAGCAGACTGCGGAGGTGCCGGACCGCGCTCTCCGTAACGGTGATCATAGAGTAATGCGAGGTTATCTCTCTGCGGGTCCAAGTCAACCGGAGCAGCCATTCTCCGCGTGCAATCGAAGAGCGAAAATCTACATTCGAAAATAACATGAGCCGCATTCAGCTGCTGCCGGATATCCTGGCGAGCCAGGTCGCTGCCGGCGAGGTGGTGGAGCGGCCGGCGTCCGTCGTGAAGGAGTTGGTCGAGAACAGTCTGGACGCCGGCGCGAGCAGCGTGGAGGTGCTCATCCGGCGCGGTGGCATCTCGCTCATCCGGGTGAGCGACGACGGCAGCGGGATGGATCGCGATGACGCGCTGCTCTCGCTGGAGCGGCACGCCACCAGCAAGATCCGCCACGTGGAAGACCTGGCGGCGATCGCCACCCTCGGGTTTCGCGGGGAAGCGCTGCCGAGCATCGCCAGCGTGTCGCGATTCCGCCTCACGACTCGTGAAGCGGGGGCGGTCGCGGGCACGGAAATCCTCGTGCAGGGCGGCCGCATCGAGACGGTCCGCGACGGCGGCGAAGCGCCCGGCACGCAAATCGAGGTGCGCTCGTTATTCTACAATTTGCCGGCCCGCCGGAAATTCCTGCGCACGGAAAACACGGAAAGCCGGAACGTAGAGCATCAGCTGCACCTGCAGGCGGTGGGGCATCCGCGGGTGGCGTTCGTCCTGGTGCGGGATGAGCGGGTGGTGTTTCAATTGCCGGCGACGGAATCGCTCCGGTCGCGCCTCCGGGATTTGTATGGCGCGGCACTGGTGGAGCGACTGCTCGAGGTGGCGCCCGGAAAGCAGCCGCGGGCGCAGATTGGCCTCAGCGGATGGATCGGCGGAGCAGGGGTGAGCCGGCAGACGCGTGCGCAGCAGCTGGTCTTTGTGAACGGACGCGCGATCGAGAGTCCGGTGCTCACCGCCGCGTTGCGGGAGGGGTATCACACTGCGTTGATGAAAGGGCAGTTCGCCGTCACGTTTCTCTTTCTGCAGCTGGACCCGGCGGCCGTGGATGTGAACGTCCATCCCGCGAAACGCGAGGTGCGGTTTCGTGATCCCTCGGCTGTGCGCGAAGCCGTGGTGGAGGCAATCCGTCGCACGTTGGAAAGCGGCCGCGCCGACTGGCAGCAGCAGTTCCGCGCGCCCGCTGGAGGGACGACCTCTGTGTCGTCCGTGGTCGGCGTATCGGCTGCGAACACGGTGTCGGCGCTGTTCCCGCAACTGGCGCCCGAGGTGGATCGCGCGACGGTCTCGGCAGGTGAAAACACGCAGTTTGGACGGGACAGCGCCCGTCCCTCCAGAAGCGCGAATCCGGAGCGCTCTCAAGGCGAGGAGTCTTACGAACCTAGTGGCGAGCTCGCCACCGCGCCGAAGTCTCAGGATTTCCAAATCATCGGCGTGCTGAACAAGCTCTACGTGCTGATGGAGAACACGAACGGGCTCGTGCTGGTGGATCAACACGCCGCCCATGAGCGCGTCCTCTTCGAAGAATTGCGCCGCCGGATGGAAGAGAAGGGGGTGCCGTCCCAACGGCTCCTCCTGGCGCAGACATTCGATCTTCCGCCGCGAGATGCGGAATGGGTCGAGCGGAATGTCGGCACGCTGCAGAAGATGGGGATCGGGATCGAGCCGTTCGGTGCGCACACGTTCAAGGTCGATAGCCTGCCGACTTTCCTGCCCGCCACCGATGCGGCGGGTTTCCTGCGCGAGGTGATCGACAGCCTCCGCACGGTCAGTAGCAGCAGCTCCGCGCTGCGGCTCGGCGAGGATATGATCGCGAAGACGGTGTGCCGGCACGCGGTGAAAGCGAATGATCCGCTGCGCTACCTCGAGGTGGAAAAGCTGATCCGCGATTTGCTCGAGTGCGAGCTGCCGTATTGCTGCCCCCACGGCCGGCCGACGATGATCCAGATCTCGCATCTGGAGCTGGAGAAGAAATTTGGCCGGAAGGTGTAGCGGGCACTTCCCGCCGTGTTCGCTTCGTGACCGGTGCCATCAGGCAGCGCGAGGCGCGCCGGCTCCACCGGCTGGATCAGATCAAGCCGCGCCAGACCAGCACCAGCAGAGTGGTCCCAACGACAATGCGATAAATCGCGAACGGGACAAACCCCTGCGTTCGCACCCACCGCATGAACCAGGCCACGACCGCCAGTGCGACGACGAAGGAAACGACGAAGCCGATCGCGAGGACGATCCAGCGATGCGTATCCATTTCCACCGCGGCAATGGCCGCATCACTTGTGTCGCGCGTGCCGGGGGCGATCGCCCGCAGCAAGTCGTAGCCGGTCGCAACCACCATGGTCGGCATGGAGAGGAAGAAGGAGAACTCCAGCGCTGCGGGCCGGGATAAACCGGCGATCTGTCCGGCGGCGATCGTCGCCATCGAGCGCGAGGTGCCGGGGAAAACGGCGGCGAGCGTTTGCATGAGGCCGATCCACACCGCGCGCGCGACGTTCATCTCTTCCATCTTGTGGACGCGCGGGTTGCGGAACATGACATCGACCGCCCACATGACGATTCCGCCGATCAGCAAAGACCATCCCATGAGGGCAAGGCTCTCGAGGTTTACCCCGATTTGTCTCTTCAAGAGGAATGCCGGCACCGCTGTCATGACGAACGCGATCATCGTCAGACTGAGCGGGTGATTGAAGATGGTGCGGTCGCCGTTCGCGCCGTGCGGGAAGGTGGCGATGAAATCCATGATCCGGCGCCCGAAATAGACCGGCAACGCCAGGATCGCTCCGAGTTGGATCACGATGGTGTACATCTTCCAGAACGGATCCTCGAGATCGATCCCGAGCATCGCCTCGACGATGCGGAGGTGAGCCGTGGAGCTGACCGGCAGAAACTCGGTGACGCCTTCGACAATGCCGAGCAGGATCGAGATAAGATAATCGTTCATGCGCTGTGAGATGGACGCGCGAACGCGGAGGCTTGGCCGCTCCCTGCCGGGCGCCCCGTTTTCGCCGCGCCACAGTAGAAGCCCGGACCCGAAGCGCAAGCATTCTGGAGTGATCGCACGGGCGCGGCGCCGCGGAGCGGGCCGAGGAACTTTCTCTTCCGAAGAGGCACGAGTCTGCTACGTTTTCCGCCCCCGCCGCCCTGACGTTGGGGCAGAAGAATTTATGTACGATTATCTCATCGTCGGCGCCGGTTACGCGGGCAGCGTGCTCGCGGAACGTCTCGCGCGCGATTCCGGCAAGAAGGTGCTGATCGTGGACCGCCGGCCGCATCTCGCCGGCAACGCCTACGATCATCCCGATGCCGCCGGCATTCTGGTCCACAAATACGGTCCGCACATTTTCCACACGAACTCGAAGGAGATTTTCGATTACCTTTCGCAGTTCACGGAGTGGCGCGCGTTCGAGCATCGCGTGCTCGCGCTGGTCGATGGGCAGCTGCTGCCCATCCCGATCAATCTCGACACGGTGAACCAGCTCTACGGTCTGGACCTTGATTCGGCGGGCCTGGAGGAGTTTTTCGCGAAAGTTCGGGAGCCGGTGGCGCACATCCGCACCTCCGAAGACGTGGTCGTCAGCACCGTGGGACGCGATCTTTATGAGAAATTTTTCCGCGGCTACACTCGCAAACAGTGGGGCCTGGACCCGTCGGAGCTGAGCGCCGGGGTGACGGCGCGGATTCCGACGCGCACGGACCGCGACGACCGCTACTTCGGCGACACCTACCAGTCGATGCCGCGGCACGGCTACACCCGCATGTTCGAGAACATGCTCGACCACGAGAACATCACGATTCAGCTCAACACCGACTACCGCGATGTGAAGGATGCCGTTCCTTACCGGGAGATGATCTACACCGGTCCGATCGACGAATTTTTCGACTTCCGCTTCGGGAAATTGCCGTATCGCTCGCTCGAGTTCCGGCACGAGACGCACGACCGGGAGGTGTTCCAGCCGAGGCCGGTCGTGAATTACCCGAACGACTTCGATTACACCCGCATCACCGAGTTCAAATATCTCACCGGGCAGCAGCACCCGAAGACCAGCATCGTCTATGAATATCCACGTGCGGAGGGTGATCCCTACTACCCGATTCCCCGACCGCAAAACGCGGAGCTTTACAGCCAGTATCAGGCGCTGAGCGAGGATACGCCCGGTCTCTACTTTGTCGGTCGCCTGGCCTCGTATAAGTACTACAACATGGACCAGGTGGTGGGGCAGGCGTTGACGCTTTACGCGAAAATCGCGCAGAAGAAAGGCGGCTGGAAGAACACGGCGGCGCCTGTGCCGGCGTAAAGAGCGGACCTGCAGAAGCATTTCCCTCCGGAGGGACGCGCTTCCGCGCGTCCGGTGATCACGCGTCGATCACGGCCAGCTCTGCTTCGACCATTTCGCGGACGAGATCGGCAAACGCGGTCTGCGGCTGCCACCCGAGCGTTTCGCGCACCTTCGCGGAGGAGCCGACGAGCCGCACCGGCTCGACCGGGCGATCGAACGCAGGGTCCCGCTTGACGTACTGCTCCCACGGCAGATCGACCGCGGCGAAGGCTGTTGCGACGAAGTCCCGCACCGAGTGAGTAACACCTGTCGCCACGACATAATCATCCGGCGACTCGTGCTGCATCATCAGCCACATGGCCGCCACATAATCGCGGGCATGCCCCCAATCCCGCCGGCTCTCGAGACTGCCGAGGATCACCTCCGACTGCAGGCCGCGTGCAATCCGGGCCGCGGCCCGGGCGATCTTTCGCGTGACGAAATTCTCACCCCGCCGGGGCGACTCATGATTGTAGAGAATGCCGTTGCAGACAAAGAGCCCGTAGGCTTCGCGATAGACGCCGGCGAGCTGCGTCGCGAAGGCTTTCGCGCAGCCGTAAGGGCTGGTCGGGCGGAACGGCGTCTCCTCGGTCTGTGGTGATTCGCTCGCGTTCCCGAAAATCTCGGAACTCGAGGCGTGGTAGAATTTCACCGGCTGCTTCTGGTCGCGGCAGATCTCCAGGAGGCGCAAAGTGGCCATGCCGACCTCTTCCGAAGTGGACTCGGGAATCTCGAAACTCAGGCCGACGTGACTTTGCCCGGCGAGATGATAGACCTCGCCCGGCTGCACTTGTGCAAAGATGCGGCGCAACGTCGTGCCGTCGGTCAGATCGCCGTAGTTGAGGAAGAGTCGCCGCCCGTAAATCTGCGGGTCGGAGGAGAGATGCTCGATGCGGGAGCGGACAAGATTGCTGGTGCGCCGCACCACCCCATGGACGGTGTAGCCTTTCGCCAGGAGCAGCTCCGTCAGGTATGAGCCGTCCTGGCCGGTGATGCCGGTGATGAGCGCGGTTTTTGGTTGTTCAGCCATCCTGTCGGAGCCGATGAATCGCTGAACATACGACATTCGACAAGGCCGAAGCGACAGCGCTATGCTCGCCGCGGTGAAAGTAGAGGATGTGGCGACAATTCTGCGGGCGTTGAACGAGGCGGACGTGCGGTATTTGATCGTAGGCGGCATCGCCGTGGTCGCGCACGGCTACGTCCGCTACACCGCTGATCTGGATATCGTCCTCCATTTGGAGCGCGAGAATATCCTCCGCGCCATGAACGCGCTGACCCGGATAGGATATCAACCCTCGATTCCGGTCCGGCCCACGGATCTCGCCAACGACAGTCTGCGCAAGAGCTGGAAAGAGGAAAAAGGGATGCTCGTCTTCCAGGTCATTAATTTGCAGCGGACTGACACTCGACTCGATATTTTCGTGACGGAACCATTCGACTTTGAAGTGGAGTTTGCGCAGGCGAAGTGGGAAGACGTGGGCGGGACTGCGGCGCCGGTTCTCCGGGTCCAGTCACTGATCGAAATGAAACGAGCAGCTGGCAGAGACAAAGACCTCATCGATGCTGATGCACTCGTGAAAATCGTGCAGAGCAGAAGCAAATGAGCGAATCGACAATCAAGCCGATCTCGGCCGAAGAGCGGAGGCTGTGGGAGCGCCAGAACCTTGCTGATCTGCTTTACTGGGCGGAGCTGCCGTTCTCCCAGAAGCTGCAGATGGTCGAAAACATGGAAGAACTGGCCAAGTCGATGCACGGCGGCAAGCTGCCCCCGCCGCCGGAAGACCGGGCCCATCGCGCTCCGACTCGTTAGGCGCAGCCGCTATATGTCCGCGCCCGTTCGCATCCTCGTCACTGGCGGCACCTTCGATAAGGAATACGACGAGCTGACGGGGCAGCTTTTTTTCAAAGACACCCACCTCGGCGAGATGCTGCGGCTGGGCCGCTCCCGCGTCGAGGTGACGATCCGCACCGTCATGATGATCGACAGCCTCGACATGACCGACGCCGATCGCGCCGTCATCGTGCAGAACTGCACCCAATGCCCGGAGGAGCGGATCGTCGTCACCCACGGCACCGATACCATGACCGAGACCGCCGCCGCCATCGCCGCCACCGTGTCGCACAAGACGGTGGTGCTGACCGGCGCGATGATTCCCTACGCCTTCGGCAGCTCCGACGG
>JACCZQ010000177.1 GCA_013695905.1 Chthoniobacterales bacterium | reverse complement strand
CTCTGCAAAGACGGCCTCGGCAATCCCGCCCTTCCCGAGAAACTCCGGCTGCAGCGTCGTCGCCTCGCGAAGATCAGCGACGCCTTGAAACGCTCCACGAGCAGCTCACCGGCACGTAAACGCACCTTCGCTGCCCTCGGTCTGCTCCTCGCCGCCGCGATCGGCGCTGCCGTGTTCCTGTTCCCAAAACCAGGGACCGGCAGGAGCATCGCAGTCCTTCCGTTCGGCGACCTCAGCGACGAGACGACGAACACCTCTTTCGTCGATGGCGTGCAGGACGAAATCCTCACCGACCTCTCGAAAGTCCGCGGCTTGAAGGTGATCAACCGCACCTCCGTCATGCAATACAAGCCCGAGCTGCAGCGGAACCTCCGCGAGATCGCGCGCGGTCTCGACGTGTCGCACCTGCTCCAGGGAAACGTGCAGCGAATCGGCAACCGCGTCCGCGTCCACGCACAGCTTATCGAGGCCAACACCCACGCGCAGGTGTGGGGCGATCGCTACGATGGCGAGCTCGCCGATGTCTTTGCCATCCAGAGCGAAATTGCCCAACGCATCGTCGCGCAGCTGCGGCTCCGTCTTTCCCCCGAGGAAAAAGCCGCCGTGGAAGAGCGGCCCACCGATGACTTCACCGCCTACGAACTCTACGCCGGCGGCAAACGCCTCATCGACGCCTCCGTCTTCAGTGCCAATGCCCAGATCGACCTGACCCAGGCGGCCGATATGCTGACGCAGGCGGTCAGGCGCGACCCGAATTTCTTCGCCGCCTATTACCAGCTCGCACACGCGCACGATCAGCTCTACTTCCGCTTCGATGGCACACCGGCCCGCCTCGCCCTCGCCGAAAGCGCGATCGGCCATGTGCGCCGGCTGCGCCCGGATTCCGGCGAAGCGCACCTCGCCCTCGCGAAGCATCTTTACTGGGGCTACAGCGACTACGACCGCGCCCGCCAGGAGCTCGCCATCGCCGAGCGGCTCCTGCCTAACGATCCCATGGCGCCGCTCCTCACCGCCTACATCGATCGCCGCCAGGGCCGCTGGGAAGATTCTACGCGAAACTTCAACCGCGCCTTCGAGCTCGACCCGCGCAATCCATTCACCCTGCAGCAACTATCGTTAACCTACCTGATCCAGCGCCGCTTTCCTGAAATGGCCGCCACCCTCGACCGCGCCATCGCCCTCGCGCCTAACGACCTCGTCCCCCGCCTGCAGCGTGCCGCCTTGGACATGAACTGGCGCGCCGACACCCGGCTGTTGCGGACTGCCATCGAGAGTGCCGTCAGCGCCAACCCCGCCGCCGCTCCCGCCATCGCCGACCAGTGGATCGACTTCGCCTTCCACGCCCGCGACTCCGCCGCCGCCGAGCGCGCTCTGGCGCAGCTCAGCCCCGACGGCTGTCACATGGCCTCTGTTCCGTTCCCGCGGACCTGGTGCGAAGGCCTCGCGGCGCGGCTCCGCGGGGACGAAAACACCGCGCGGCAGGCGTTTATCGCCACCCGCGACGAAGCCGCACAGATGGTGCAAAAACTCGGGAATCACCCCGGCACCTGGTGCGTTCTCGGTCTTGCGCACGCCGCGCTCGGCGAGAAGGAGGAGGCGATTCGCGCCGGCCTGCGGGCCGTCGAGCTGGAACCGATCAGCAACGACGCGCTCGACGGTGCCGTGCTGGTCGGCTATCTCGCGGTAATCTACGCCTGGGTCGGCGAGAAAGAGCTGGCGCTCCAGCAACTCGAACGCGCCACTTCCGTTCCAAGCTTTTGGAGCTACGGACATCTCGCGCTGCATCCCTATTGGGATCCGCTCCGGGGCGAACCGGCGTTCGAAAAAATTCTCCAGTCTCTCGCCCCGAAATAAATCTCAGGGCTGCGGCGGAGTGGCCGCACCGGCTAACTAACGAGGCATCGCGTACCGGAAAGCCGCGGCGGAAATTCTCGAGGTTGTTCCGCAGATCGTCCGCGAGCGCGGAAATCCCCGCTACTTCCGCGAGTGGCAGTGCCTGTCGCGCCGCTTCGATTGCTTCGCTAAACCGGCCCGCCTCCGCATAAGCAGCCGCCAGCGTTCGGATGAAGATGGGATCGCTGCCACCGGAGAGCTGCACCGCCTTTTGTGGCGAGTTCGAGCGCGCGGGTGCCGTTCCGCAGCGACGCCTCCGGAGAGGTGGATGTCCACTTCGGTGATGGAGCCGCGGTAGCCCTCCAGCTCGTGCAGCTTCTTGTTTCCGTAATCGCGCACCCAGATGGGGAGCATGGCGCGCGCGATGATGAGGGCGACGACGATGACGAGGCCGATCCACAGCAGTTTACTTTTCCAAATCGCGGACGCTGCGGCTGGCCGATCACGTGGTGCAGCGCGGCGACCGGAAGATCGAGCTCTCGGCGCGGGAGCTGACGCTGCTGAAGGTGCTGATGCGGGAGCCGGGGCGGGTGTTTACCCGGACGGAGTTGTGCGAACGGGTGTGGGAGCGGGAGCACGAACACGACACGAAGCTGGTGGAGGTGTTCATCGTGCGGCTGCGGCGGAGGCTGGGCTCCCCGCAGTTGATCCAGACGCGGCGGCACGTCGGCTACACGATTGCGGCGCCGGCTTCAGACACTCGTTAGGCTGGACGCTTTCCGCGGGAAGTTCCCGTTCGGGCGCATCCGGGGGCTGATCTTCGTCGAACCTCCGATTTGGCGGCGCAGAAACGAACTGCAGGAAAAACGCGAAGAAATCAGCTCCGAAAAAGAAGGCGAGCAGCAGGAAGAAATCGAGCCGTTGCTGGCCCGGCTACGAGCCGACTCCCGGCAAAAAAGCATTCACCAAAGGCAGCTGCCGCAAGAAGTAGCGCTTCGGCGTGCACACGGCTGCGCAGGGGCGGCGCAGCGAATCATAGGAAAGGAGAATTATTTCTATGGCACGCTGTGACACTTGCGGGAACGACTACGACAAAGCCTTCGAGGTTCGATCCGAGGGAAAAACTCACACATTCGATTCATTCGAATGTGCGATTCATAAGCTGGCGCCGAGCTGCGCCCACTGCGGGTGCAAGATCATCGGGCACGGCGCGGAAGCGGACGGAAAGATGTATTGCTGCGCCCATTGCGCCACGAAGGCGGGGGTGCGCGGCCTCGACGATCGGGTGTAAGCAGCGCGCGCCACGTGCCGAAGAAACTCACCCAGCCGACACCGCACGGGACGCAGCGGGTCAATGTCGCCCGCGCCCGGCGGCAGCAGCCACTCAGGCCCGGCGCCGCGAAATCGAAGCGGCTCGATATGCGTGGCTATCAACGAAGCGCGCGGGTGCGGCTGAATCGCTTCCGGCAGGGATCGATGCTGGCGGTGTCGCTTACCGCGTTGCTTCTCATCCTCTTCGGTGCTCCTGGCGAGACAGCGGGTCAGGAACCGGAGGCGAGCCCGGCGGAGACCGTCGTCGCGGCTCCTGCGGATGCGACCGAAGCGGTGCGCCAGGCCACCGGCACGATGTGGGATCTGCTGCTCAGCGGCTACGGATTGCTGCCGAAAATCCTCATCGGCATCGTCCTGATTTTCGCGGCCGGTCTCATCGCGACCGGTGTGCAGAAGCTGCTCCATCAATTCCTGAGCCGCTGGGAGAAGGTCGAAGCGATCAGCGCGCTGGTGCGGCTCGGCTGCTACCTGATCGCCATCGCAGCGGCGCTCGCCATTCTGGCGGGGGACGCGCGGGCGCTGCTCGGCTCCGTCGGGCTGGTGGGGCTCGCGCTTTCGTGGGCGTTGCAGACGCCGATCGAGAGCTTTACCGGCTGGTTGCTGAATTCCTTTCGCGGCTACTATCGCGTCGGCGATCGCATCGCGGTCGGCGATGTGTTTGGCGACGTTTACATGATCGACGTGCTTACGACCACCGTGTGGGAAGCGGGAGGCTCGGGCAAAGCTGTGGCCGGCGCGCAGTCCACCGGTGCGATGATCACGTTCCCGAATTGGGAGGTGCTGCGGTCGAATGTCACAAATTACAGCCGCGATTTTCCATACGTCTGGGACGAGGTCACGATCAGTATCGCGAACGAGAGCGATCTCGCCCACGCCAAACGCGTCTTTGAGGAAGCGGCGGAAAGGGTGATCGGCGAAGTGATGCGCGAACCGGCGCACGCCTACCGCGCACTGCTGGAGCGGGCGCGGCTCGCCTTCGATGTGGCGGAGAAGCCGGAGTGTTTCCTCGCGGGGGCCGATGCCTGGACGAACTGCACCGTCAGGTATCTGGTGCCGGCGCGGGCGCGGCGTCGCTGGTCCACCGCGATGCTCATTGGTCTAACGAGTGCTACAGCTGCGCCGGAGCACGCGGGGAAGATCATCGGCGCCTACCCGCGGCAGGAGGTAATGATACGACCATCGTGGCAACCGGAAGGAGCCGGTGAGAACGCCGCCCACGGCGACGCCGTCGCTCGATCCTAGTGCAGTGTAACAGAGACTTCGGATTGGTCCTGCCTTCATCCTAACCTTCTTCCACGGGGAGATGGAACTCCCTCTCCCTCGGGCGAGCGGCTCTCGACGCTCAAGTGCCGGAGGCACGACGGAATGAAGCCCGGAGCGGCGCGCAGCAGAGCTCCGGGTCTGCGCCAATCTTGAGAAGCCCAACCCCCGGCGGGGGTGACGGAACGCAGCTCACGACCACCATCTCACCCGCACGCGAGACACGCCCACCCATCGTTCCGTCGCCCCTTCCGGGGCTGGAGCAACTTCCCGCACCTGACCCCGGAGTTTCGCTCCCGCTGCACTCCGGGCTTCCATCCGCCGCACCTCCAGTGCTCTGCTCCCGTGGAGCGCAGGCGCGGACCCACTCCGCCAGCGCTCCCCTTCATTGCACTCATGACAAACCACTAGGTGCTGCGCGGCGCCGGTTTCACTTCCTGCTCCGGCCGGATCGGCGGCAGCTCGCCGGGATTCGCCTCGAGCAGCGGCAGAATGCACGCGAGCCGCTCATTGATGCGCTGGCGATCGTAGGGCTCCACCACGGTGCGGTCGGCGCTGTTCGCAATCAGGCGCGCGTGCCGGAGAAGCGGCGGCTTCCGCCCGGGCGGCGCGATCTCCGCCACCTGCGCCAGCGCACGGAGCATCTGCAGCAGGATGGTGACATTCCCATCGGCTGAGAGCCGAATTTCATCCATCGATTTCGCAACCAGATGTTCGAAATCCGACGCCGGGGAGATCACCCGCACCGTTCCCGCGTCATCGATGCGATACGGGGAGCCAGCACGTCGCACCACCAGGACCGACAGAATCGCACTGAGATAATCGAGACAGGAAACGGCGGTGCTGGTGTCGTTGACTCCCGGGGAGAGCGCCTTCATCGCGATGTCCACGATCTGTCGAATACCGAAGCCGGGATCCTGGTTAATATCGCGGAATTCGCCGACCACGATCGATGCGCGCAGCTCCTGCGCCTCGTCCTTGTCCAGCGGCCGGCCGCACGCTGCGACCGTTGAGTCTTTAATCACGAAATCACCCACGGCGTGCTCGATCCGCACAATCGTCTTCTGCCGGCAGGCGAACTGCAGCAGCGCACGCAGATCGACACTTTGCAGATAGCCGGTACTGCGGGCTACGATCGGGTGCCATGGTCCCACGATTCCTTCGCCCGCGGAAGCATCCGCCGGCTCGTCGTCGCCATTCTCCTCCGGCCGCACGCGGTCGATCGCGGCGATCGTCTCCTGGTTGATCGCGGCCAGAATCGAGGACGCCTGGATCGAGCTCGCGGTGTGATGAATGAAGAAGATCAAACACGCGATGCTGAGGAGCGCCAGCAGCATGCCGAAAAAGACCGCGATCAACGGTACGAAGCTGGCCTCATCCTCGCTGCCGGTGCGGATCGTCCGCATCACGATGAGGCAGTAAGCGAAGATGCCGACGAAGCTGCCGAGCACGAACTGGTTCCAGCGATCGCCCATGAAAATGCGCACGATGCGCGGCGTATATTGAGTGGAGGCGAGGGAGAGCGTCACGATCGTGACGGAGAACGCCACCCCCGCGACCGTGATGACGGAGCCGGCGATCGCCGCCAGCATGCCGCGCGAACCTTCCGCGCCCGCGCCGAAGAACGGGTGCTGCTTGTGGATCTTCCAGTCGGAGCCGTACCAGATATCCACCTGGACGAGGAACAGCCCGAGTGCGATGCCGGCGAGCACCAGCAGCGTCGGGACAAACCAGAGACTGGAGCGGACTTGAATCCAGACCTTGTGCATCAGGAATTTGCTTTCCGCGGCGCGGGCTCGTGCTGCGCGAGCCGTTCTTCGATAGCCTCGCACAGGACGTGCAGCAGGAACATGTGCGCTTCCTGGATGCGGGCCGTCGAGTCACTCCGCACCAGCAGCTCGATGTCGGCCATGCCCGCGGTGGCGCCGCCGTCGCGACCGAGCAGCGCGATCGTGCTGAGGCCGCGCGTTTTCGCCTCCTCCAGCGCGCGCTGGATGTTGCGGGAGTTTCCGCTGGTCGTGAGGCAAAGGAGGACGTCTCCGCGTTGCCCGAAGGCCGCGACCTGACGCGCGAAGATTTCATCGAAGCCGTAGTCGTTCCCCGCCGCCGTCAGTGTGCCGCCATCACTCGTTAGGCAGACGGCCGGGAACGCCGGCCGATCGGTCGTGAACCGCACCACGAATTCGGTGGCGAAGTGAGCGGCATCGGCCGCGCTGCCACCATTGCCGCAGACGAGCAGCTTGTGACCGGCGCAAAGACAACGCGCGAGCGCTTCCGCGGCGGCGTTTATCGGCTGCTCCAGCTCGACGAGTGACTGCAGGGTGGCGATACCGGCGGCGACAGAATCGCGGAGAGGAGGGGAAGTTTCGCTCATCGGGAGTTGCTCCAGAATAGCGGCAGCGCGAGCGGAGTCACAGGTAATCTCGCGGACGACGGCGCGCGTCTGCCGCACGGCTGCGGCGAACCGGACAGACGAATCCGAGGTATGAACTTCCTCCTCTTGCACCCTCGCCGAATCATCATGTTTCTGGCCCCGGATGGCGGCGACGGCCCCTCCTCCGGCGGCAGCTCACCCGATGCGCAATTGCCCGCGAACAGGGACACAAGCGGCGGCGATCACGGCAGCGCCCACCATTCCATGCCGTCCCAGGCCGACATTGCGCAGCTGGCGGAGCGACTGTGGGAAGAAGAGGGCCGGCCGGAGGGTTGCGCCACCGAGCATTGGGCTCACGCGGAGAAGACGCTGCGCCAGCAGGCCGGCCTCGAGTAAGTCCGCGCCGCGCATAGGCGGCACGCGCGCCAGGATGGTGCGCGATACAGGTTTCGAACCTGTGACCCCCTCCGTGTCAGGGAGGTGCTCTACCACTGAGCTAACCGCGCGGAAGATGGTCTCGAAATCGGCGCGCCGCAGGGCGCCAGGTGCCGGAAAGGGCCGCGAAATTAGCGGGCTGCGATCATGCGGCAAGCGATTTTCGCCGTTCAAGCTGCGGGTCGCTCCCAGCTTCGCGCGCGCGTGTCG
>JACCZQ010000154.1 GCA_013695905.1 Chthoniobacterales bacterium | reverse complement strand
GTCTGCACCACGCCGGTGTGGAAGCGAGCTTTCGGCATCGGACGCGAAACGTACTGCAGCAGGCGGTCAAGCACGTCGCGCGTCTCGTGCGGCTGGATAACAGCATCGACCCAGCCGCGCGCGGCGCCGTAGCGGATATCCGTCTGCTCTTCGTAACTCGCTTTCACTCTTGCGCGGAGCTCCTCCAGCTCTTCAGGCGATGCTTTCTTGTCGCCGCGCGATCTCGCGAGGATGCTGAAGACCACATCGCTCGCCTGCGCGGCTCCCATGACGGCGTAGCGGGTGTGCGGCCACGCCAGGATAAAGCGCGGGTCGTAGGCTTTGCCGCACAAGGCGTAGTTGCCGGCGCCGAAGGAGCCGCCGACTACCACCGTAATCTTCGGGACGGTGGAGTTGCTAACCGCGTTCACCAGCTTCGCACCGCTGCGGATGATGCCGCTCTGCTCCGCGTCCTTGCCGACCATGAACCCGGTCACGTCCTGGAAGAAGATGATCGGCAGGCCGGTTTGGTTGCAGTCCATGATGAAGCGCGCGGCTTTGTCGGCGCTGTCGGCATAAATGACGCCGCCCATCTGGATTCCTTCTTTCTTCGTGCGGACCTGTTGTCGCTGGCTGGCGACGATGCCGACCGCGCGGCCACCGATCCGCGCGTAGGTGGTGACAAGCGTTTTGCCGTAGTCGGCCTTGTATTCGTCTAACGAGTCGGCATCGATAATGGAGGCAAGCAGATCGCGCGCGTCATACGGCTTGTGCCCGTCCAAGCTGATGATGTCGTAAATTGCGTCGGGATCTTTCGCAGCGGCCGGGGTGCTGCTTTTTTTCGCGGATTTCTTTGCCTGCTCCGCTTCCGGCAGCAGACCGACGAGCGACCGCAAACGTTTGATGCAGGAGGTGTCGTCTTTCTCGTAGAAATCGACGGTGCCTCTGATCTCTGCGTGCATCTTCGCGCCGCCAAGCTCCTCCTGCTCGACGACCTGGCCGATGGCAGCCTTCACGAGCGACGGGCCCGCCAGGTAGAGGCCGCTACCCTCCGTCATAAGAATTTTGTCGCACAACACCGGGAGGTAAGCGCCACCTGCTACGCAATTGCCCATGATGGCGGCGTATTGCGGGAGGCCGGCGGCGGAGATAACGGAGTTGTTGCGGAAGATGCGGCCGAAATCGTCCTCGTCCGGAAAAATCTCGTCCTGCATCGGGAGAAACACACCGGCGGAATCGACGAGATAAAGGAGCGGTAATCCGCACTCAAAGGCCACCCGTTGCGCGCGGATGATTTTCTTCGCGGTCTGGGGGAAGAATGCGCCTGCCTTCACGGTAGCGTCGTTCGCCACAATCATGCAGGGAATCCCCTGCACGTTTCCGATTCCTACGGCCACGCCGGCAGCGGCAATGTTGCCCCACTGCGGGTACATCTTATAGGCGGCCCAGAGTCCGAGCTCGAAGAACGGCGCGTCTTTGTCGAGCAGCTTGGCGATGCGCTCGCGCGCGAGGAGTCGGCCGAGCTTGTGCTGGCGGTCCTGGCCGGCTTTGCCGCCGCCTTCGCGGAGAATTGCTTCTTCGGCTGCGATGGCTGCGCAGCGTTCGCGCAGGGGGTTGGACGACGGAGCTTTACCGGACATGCGGAGAGACGGGTAAGCTGGCGTCGCCGTTGAAGCAAGCGCAGCAGGCAACGACGGGAGCGTTGCCCTCCAAGCTAGTAAAGGTCGTGCTCGGACGGATAGACGTTGTCACCGCGGATCGAGCGTAAGCGATTGCGACTTCCGCGATCGGACTCGGGCCGATTGATCCGCTCCAGTGCCATCTTCACCAGCAGCGGTACCGTCGCCAGCACGCCGACCGACATCAACGCCCACCCGGTCGCTTGCCGCACGGGGCGTTTAATCTTGTCCGCGACCAGCATCCCGACTCCCAATCCGAAGGCGGTGCGCGTGAGGACCATCAAACTGTCTAGCGGCAGTTGCTCCGCGGTTTTTGGAATGGATATCGGGAGGGACATCGCATACTTGTATACGTGCCGTTTCTGAAAAAGAAACGGTAAATCTCGCGGCGGGCGCAGCCGCGTTTCCGCTTCGGCTCTGCACCTCCACATGTCGCAATCTCTTTACGCCCTCATCCTGGCCGGTGGCAGCGGCGAACGTTTCTGGCCGCTCAGCCGTCGCACCCGTCCGAAGCAACTCCTGAAGCTGGTGACGGAGCGGACGCTGCTCGAGGAAACGGTGGCGCGTCTCGAGGGATTGGTGCCGCACGAGCGGATTTTGATTTTGACAAATGTCGAACAGGAAGCCGCGGTGCGAGCTTTGCTGACAGATTTTCCGGCGTCGAACATCGTGGCGGAGCCGGCGAAACGCGACACGGCCGCGGCGGTGGCGCTCGGCGCCGGCTGGGTCGCGGCGCGCGATCACCAGGCGACGATGGTGGTGTTGCCGGCGGATCATGTCATCAAAGACGCGGCGGCATTCCGCAGCACCCTCGAGACTGCCGCGGAGGCTGCCGAAGAGACGGGGGCGCTGGTGACCATCGGCATCAAGCCGACGTGGGCATGTCCCGGGTTTGGTTATATCGAACTTGGAGAGCTGGTCACGTTGCGGCGCGGGGGCGCGGCGGCTCCAGCGGCGGCGGCAGAAGTTCGCCACGTCGTGCGATTCCGCGAAAAGCCGAACCCGGAGCTGGCCGAGGTCTTTGTGCGGCAGGGGCATTTCCGTTGGAACGCGGGGATGTTCGTCTGGTCGGTCGCGACCGTGCTGGGCGAGTTCAACCGCCACGCGCCGAAGCTGGCGAGTTTCATCTCCCGGGTCTCGGTGCCGAATAAATTCGAGACCGCGCTGCGCGATCTCTTCCCGAAGCTGCCGAAGATCTCCTTCGATTATGCGATCATGGAGAAGGCTGATCGGGTCCTCGTGGTGGAGGCGACGTTTGACTGGGATGACGTGGGGAGCTGGCAGGCGGTCGCGGCCTATTTTAAAAACGACAGCGAAGGGAACGCCGCGAATGGCGACCTCACCGCAGTGGACTCCAGCAACAACATCGTCTTCGACGCCGAGGGTAAGAAGATCGCGCTGCTGGGCGTGCATAATCTTATTGTCGTTCGAACCGGGGACGCGCTGCTCGTCTGCCACCGGCATCAGGCGGAGAAAATCAAGAGCTTGATCGGCGAGCTGCCGCCGGAGTTGCAATGAGCGGCTTCGAAATTGTGAAGCGGGTGCTCGGCGTCGATTTCGGACAGGCACGGATCGGCGTCGCCATCTCCGATGAACTCGGCATGCTGGCGCACCCGCTGGAGACGATCCCGGCCGCACGGCTCGAGCAGGCGGCGAAACGAATCGCGGACCTGGCCCGCGAGAAGGATGTGGAGCATGTGGTGCTCGGCCTCCCGCGACACATGAGCGGTGAGGTCGGCGCAGCTGCTGAACACGTGCACGCCTTTGCCGACAAGCTGCGCCCGCTGCTCAAGTGCGACATTATCCTGTGGGACGAGCGGCTTTCCACCACGGCGGCTAATCGAGCGCTGCGGGAGGCGGGGCAGAAGACGCGGCACACGCGCGGAGTGGTCGATCAGGTGGCGGCGCAAATGATTCTGCAGGGGTATCTCGACAGCAAGCAAGGGGCGGGGTACGGTGGCCCCCTGGGCGATTTCCCTCCGCCGCCGTAGATGCCGCAGCGGCTGAAGTTCGTCGTCGCGTATGACGGGGCACCCTTTGCCGGGTGGCAGAGTCAGACGAACGGCGACACAATTCAGGATCGCCTGGAGCAGGCGTTCCGCACCGTCACCTCAGACGAGGTGCGGGTGCACGGCGCCGGCCGCACAGACGCAGGCGTGCACGCGCTGGGGCAGGTGGCGCACGTCGAGCTGCCGGCGCGCAGTTTACCCGCTGCGAAATGGCCGGCCGCGCTCAACGCCTCCCTCCCCCCCACGATCCGCGTCCTGCGCTCCAGCTACGTCCCCTCCACCTTCCACGCGCGGTTCTCCGCCAACGGTAAGCTCTACCGCTACCGCATCTGGAACGATCGCATTCTGCCGCCCTTCGAAGTCAACCGCGCGTGGCATTTACCCGCCCCGCTCGACCTGCCGACGATGATCGCGGAGGCGGAGGCATTCATCGGTCGTCATGATTTCGCCTCCTT
>JACCZQ010000415.1 GCA_013695905.1 Chthoniobacterales bacterium | reverse complement strand
ATACTCGCCCATGAGCGTGATGATGCCGTCGCGCACCTGGAAGAGGCGCTGCATCAACACAGAGTGCTGCCGCGGGGAGATGAGCCGCTCGTTCAGCAATAGCGCGGCGGCTTCCATCGAGGTGGTGATCGCCTTCAGCGCGCGCTTCAGGTAGGCGATGGTCATCCCGATTTCGTCCACGTCATCGTCGCTGAGGGCGGCGGCGAGTTTCGCACTCGCGAGCGCGGAGTGGGTGGCGAGCTTCACGGCCGAGGGCTCGTTTTGCAGCGAGGAATTTTCGTCAAAAAGCTGGTCGATCCAGACGGTGAGCGCGAAGGCGGCGCGGTAGAGGGAATGATCCTCGAAGCCGTCGATCGTGCCGCCGGTTTCCGCTTCCGCCTCCTCGTCGTCGTCCTCATCGGCCATGGAGCTGGACTCATCCGCGAGCAGCGCATCGACTTCGTCGCTCCAGCTCTCGTCGCTGACCAGCTGGGTCCAGCCCATCTCGCGGGCGATGATCTGGTCCCGCTGCGGATGGTCGAGATACTTCTCAAGCAGCTCCATATACTTCTCGGTCTTATGGTCCTGCTGCCGGAGAAAGCGCTCCCACTCGTACTCGTCCCAGACGCGCTCTGGCTCGTACTCGTGCTCGGCCATGATTGTTTCTAGGCCAGCTTCGCAGCAGGCGCAAAAAGGTTTTCGCGGTGCAAGCGCCGGGAGCGGCGACATTCCTGTCGCCTGAATGGTTCAATCTGGCGACAAGAGTGTCGCCTCTCTGTCACGACACCGCGGCGGGGTCTTGCTTCACCGGCGCGGTTTCGGCGCGGGCCACCTGGAGGCGCAGCTGGCCACAGGCCGCGGCGATGTCGTGGCCTTTTTCGCGGCGCAAGGTGGCGACAACTCCGTGTTGACGCAGAATCGCATGGAACTGCTCCTGCCGCTCGCGGGGTGGGCGGGACCACTCCAGACCTTCGACGTCATTGTATGGAATGAGATTGATCTTCGCGGAGAGGCGGCGCGCGTGCTTCGCGAGCTGGTGCGCCTGCTCGTCGGTGTCGTTGATGCCGTCGATGAGGATGTACTCGAAGAGAATGCGGCGTTTCCGCTGCACGTAGTAATCGCAGGCAGCGAGGAGCGTCTCCAGGTTGTACTTCCGGTTCACCGGCATGATCTGGCTGCGCACTTCGTCGGTGGCGCCGTGGAGGGAAATCGCGAGGCGGAATTGTGTCGGCTGCTCGGCGAGTTTTCGAATTTGTGGCGCAAGGCCGCTGGTGGAGATGGTGATGTGGCGGGCGCCAATCTCCAGACCCCAGGGTTGGTTAATGATCTGGAGCGCGCGCAGGAGATTTTCGAGGTTCGCGAGGGGCTCGCCCATGCCCATGAAAACGATGTTATCGATGTGCTCGCCGCTCTCGCGCTCGACCGCGATGATCTGGTCCACGATTTCATCCGCCATGAGATTGCGCTTCCAGCCGTCGAGGCCGCTCGCGCAAAATCTGCAGCCGTAGGCGCAGCCGACCTGCGTGGAGAGGCAGATGGTGCGGCGATCGGACCGCTCGCCATATAAGGCGGGGGAGGCGGGGATCAGCACCGACTCGATGAGACTGCCGTCGTAAAGGCGAACGAGGAATTTCCGCGTGGTGTCGGCGGAGCCAAGGACGCGCACTGTCTCCAGTTGGCGAAACTCGAAGACGTCTCCGAGTTGATCGCGCAGCGACTGCGGCAGGTCCGACATGGCGTCGAAACTGGTGACGCGCTTTTTGTAAAGCCAGTCGGTGATCTGCCTGGCGCGGTAGGCGGGTTGACCGGCGGTTTTGAGGTGCGCAGTCAGCTCATCGAGAGAGAGCGATTTGATGGATGGTTTCACCGGCGGGCGCACTGCTCACACTAGTCGAGGGGACGAGAAGCCGCCATTCGTGCGCGGAAGATTTCCCGTGACGGTGGGCGCGGCGGTGTATTGTTCGCGCCTGCATGAGAGCACACGAACTTTTTCAGAACATGTCGCCCACCATGGCTGCGGAGGTGTTCAACTATCTGCAAAAGGAGCAGAAGCCGGTTTACAAAGCGGCGATCCAGGGACTGGCAAATCAGCGGAATCTCCGCGGCGTCTTCATCGAGCGGAAGCCGCCTAACGAGCGGTTTCCGTGGATGCAGCAGGCGCTCAGCCGGCCGATCAGCGATGCGCTCGCGAGTCACTTGATCCAGGGGTGGCTGCTCGGCGCGAACAAAGCGATGCTCAATGACTTTCTCGATGCGCTGGAGATTGCGCACGAGGAGGACGGGACGGTGGAGGAATTGCCGCCTTGTCCGCCGAAGGAGAAGATCGCAGGCGCGGTTCAGATATTGCGCGGGAAGTATTCGGCCGAGGCGGTGGCGGTGTATCTGCACGCGTTCCGCGACATGGACAGCAGTGTGCAATGGCCGGCGCTGAACGAGCTGCTCACAGAAATGCCGGAGCTGCAGCTGGGCAGCTGACCCTGTAGCTGTCGCCCTGTGGGCGACACGGGTATGTGCGTGCCACTCGTGCAGGCGTGGGCACAGACCCGTTGCGGCGCATAGCGCCGCAGCTACAGGCGCTACGGCCGATCAACTAGAGTAGTAGAGCAGCGCCTCGTAGGTGCCGGCGCCGCAGCAGCTCTCGGCGACGTAGCCGCCGGAGTTCCGCACGGTCTGCTTCACTTCATCGATCGCGTTCGAGGGACAGGCCGTGTATTCCGCATAGCGGCCGTCCAGCATCGAAAGGTCGTTGTGGTGATCGCCAGCGGCGAAGATTTCGTCGCGCGAGATATCCAGCAGCCGCGACAGCTCGGCGAGAGCCGCGCCTTTGTGATAATCGGTATGGCAGAAGCGGAGATACACGGTGTTGCGTTGATAATGAAACTTCGGCTGCGGCACGCGCGCCTCATCGATGAAACGCACGATCCGCTCCATCTCCTCCTCGTTCTGCGCGATCAAACCTTCCACGCCGTGCCGGTCGTGAATGACACGCGCGCGCGTGTTTTGATTCACAAAGTCCAGCACGTCGTCGAGCACGGAGGCGGCTGAGGTGAAGAGCTCCGCGTGCTCGAGAGCGACGCGTGAGTTCCAGTCGCCGAATGCTTCCCACTGGCCACCGTTCGTGCACGGGCGGAACACATCACGCTCGCTGGTGAGGATGTAATCCGGCCGCACTGGAAACGCGAAGTCGGTGAGGCCGCTCTCCAGCAGGTCGACGGAGCGGCCGGTATTGATGGCCCAGACGGCTCCGGATTTTTGCAGCTCCGCGATGAGCGCCATGCAACGGCGGTCGAACACCGGATCGCGGGCATGCTCCACCAGCGTCCCGTCAAAATCAGTGCTGAGCAGGCGAATGTCGGCAGGCATCGGGCGGAGAAGGTAAAGAAGGAATGCCGCTCGGCAATTGAGCGCGCCTGCTTCAGCGAATGGGGTGGACGGTCACCTACCGGAAATATGCCTTTGCGCTAAAAACAGCTGACGCT
>JACCZQ010000120.1 GCA_013695905.1 Chthoniobacterales bacterium | reverse complement strand
TGCGCTGGCGCGGCTCGGCCCGCGGACCCTGGCGGTGGGTGCGCCAGAGGAGGTGGAGGAGCTGGTGCGGGTGCGGCTCGGGATTGACCAGGATCTGAAAATTACCGGCACGTTGTTCGATCGTTTTACTGCGCTCGATCAACAGACCGCTTTACGTCTGATCTCGAGTGATCCGCCGAGTCTGGCGCGTTTCTTTGTGCCAATCTTCGCGCCGGAGCTGCTGGAGTCCGCGCAGATTTTCGGCCTCAGCCTCGCGTTTGAGGATCCGGTGAAGGGGCGCATGATCATGAAGACGAAATCGGCCACGGCGGCGACGGAACTTGCGCGCCGGCTGCGTGAGGAACCGCAGCGCTGGCTGCGCCTGCAGGATTCCGATCTGCTCCTCTACGCGCAGCCGCCGGAAGTAATCACCCAGGACACAGACATTGAGCTGCGCTTCAATGTGCCTGAGAATACCGCCCGGCTTTTCCTGCAGCGAATCGCGAGAAGCAACGCTCCGCCGGCCCTGGCCGGTCAGTGACACTCGCCGCGGCTGCGGTCGCGCCGACGCCGATTTACCCTTTCCTCATCGTATCTTTTATACCCGTGACCCGCTCCACCACCTGCACATTTTTGTTGGCCGCTGCCATGCTGGCGTTGTTCCTCATGCCGCTCACCACGCGCGCCGAAGGACCAGCGCTGGTGAACGTGCAGACGATCGATCCCACCATCCTGGTGGAGCTGCGCTACGCCAGCGCGCGGAATATCGCGGGGCGTCCGCTCTACCCCAGGAAAATGCCGGCGCTGGTGCGACCGAGCGTGGCGATGGCGTTGGCCAAGGCAAACGCGGATCTCCGCGGGAGGGGCTACCGGCTGAAAATTTGGGACGCTTACCGGCCGAAGACGGCGCACGATCAGCTGTGGGAATTTTCGCCGCACGAAGATTATGTGGCCAACCCGGCGACCGGCGGATCGCTCCACAGCTGGGGGGTGGCGGTGGACGCCACCATTACCGATCAGCGTGGTCGCAAAATGAAAATGCCGACCGATTTCGACGACTTTACCCCGGCCGCGTGGTGGCAATATGTCGGCCCTGATCCGCAGGTGCGACGCAATCTCCGCCTGCTGCAGGGAGCGATGGCACGCGCGGGTTTCTATGGAATGCGGGCCGAGTGGTGGCATTTCATCGCGAAAAATTGGACGAAGTACAGCGCGGTTGACGACCGTGGCATGTCCTCAGTAGCCGCACCCGCCCCAACCCCCGCCCCGCCCCGCACGCAGGCGGTGAAGCCGGGCGTCAGGGCTCGTTAGGCGAGCCGGTCGTGGTGCTGTCGTGCACCCACTGCAGATAGGCGGGTAAGCCGCGGCCCGTGTCGAACGCGACGATCTCCGGCACGTCGTAGGGATGCAGTTCCTTCAGCTTCGCCTGGAACTCCGCAAAGCGAGCTGTGGTGGTTTTGAAGAACACCATCGTCTCCTCGCCCCGCTCCAGCTTCCCTCCCCAGTGATAGATCGAGCGCACCGGCGCAGTGATGATGTTCGCGCAGGCGGCGCAACGCGCGGTCACCAGCTGCTCCGCGATTCGGTCCGCCGTCGCCGCATCAGGGAAAGTGCTGATCGCGAGGAGGACGCCGTCTGTCATGGCAGAGCGGGGACGAGAGCGGTCTGGCGGACAATCCAGCCGCCGCCGAGCACCACATCGCCATCGTAAAACACTGCCGCCTGGCCGGGCGTGACCGCTTTCTGCGGCTCGTGCAATTGCACGCGAGCGCGGCCGTCTTCCAGCGGGAAGAGCGTCGCGCTGGTGCCCGGATGGCTGTAGCGAATCTTCACCGTGACTTCCACCGGCTCCTCGGAGACCCCGCGGCTGACCCAGTTCACCCGATCGATCTCGAATTCTTCCGAGACCAGATCCTCTGCGCTGCCCACGATGACGCGGTTCGTCTCCGGGTCGATATCGATGACATAACGCGGCTGCGCCGATCCACCGGGAAGCCCTTTGCGCTGTCCGATCGTGAACAACTCGATCCCACCATGCTCGCCGAGGAAATTCCCCGCGAGATCATAGATGCCGCCCTCGTGGAACTTGTTTTCACCGAGGTGCGAGCGCAGGAAAGCCTTGTAGTCATTCCCGGGCACGAAACAAATCTCCTGGCTGTCCACTTTATCCGCCACCTTCAGGCCCAGCGTGCGGGCGATCTCCCGAATCTCCGGCTTCGACATGGCGCCGAGCGGCGTGAGCGCGCGGCGGAGCTGCGGTTGCCGGAGGCTGAAGAGGAAATACGACTGGTCCTTGCGCGGGTCTGCTCCCTTGCGCAGCACGGCGTGAGCAACGTGGTGTTCGATGATGGCGTAATGGCCGGTCGCGATGTAGTCGCAGCCGAGCGCCTCGGCCTTGTTCCAGAGATTCCCGAACTTCAGCTTTTCGTTGCACATCACGCAGGGGTTCGGCGTCCGTCCGGCCTGGTATTCGCTCGAGAAGTAGTCGATCACCAGCCGCTCGAACTGGTCCGCTTCATCCACGACGTAATGCGGAATGCCTAACGAGTGGGCAACGTTGCGCGCATCGGCCACGGCCTGCGGGCCGCAGCATTTATCCTCGGCGCGGGAGATGCAATCC
>JACCZQ010000084.1 GCA_013695905.1 Chthoniobacterales bacterium | reverse complement strand
GACGTGCTCCGCGCCTCAAAACTGGAGGGCAATGCTCCGTCATTGCCGAACAGCGCGGCCGAAACACTGCGCGCGGAGCTCGCGAAAATCCTCCCGCCCGGCATCGAGGTCGAGCTCGACGAGCAATTCGACGCCATGTTCAGCTACAAGGCGAAGAACTACGCGCTCCTCACGAAGGACGGCGAAGTCATCATGAAAGGCGGCGCCCTGAAATCGCGCGGCCTCGAAAAATTCCAGAGAAATTTCCTCGAGGAGATCATCAAGCTCCAGATGCAGGGGAAGCCGGAAGTGATCCCGCAACTCCGCGACGACTACGAGCGCCGCATCCGCGCCGGAGAAATGCCGATCGAGATGCTGATGAAAACCGACACCCTCCAGGACAGCCTGGAGAAATACCGCCAAAAGATCGGCGCCGGCGGCCGCAACCGCGCCGCCGCCTACGAGCTCGCCGTGGCGAGCGGCCGAGCCTACAAACCCGGGGACCAGATCAGCTACTACATCAAAGCCACGCCAAAGAAGGTCGCCGCCTACGAAGCCGCGAAGCTAGCGTTAGATTTCGATCCAGAGACTCGGGATGAAAACGTGGATTACTACGTGGCCAAACTCGACGAACTGGTTAAAAAATTTGGTGGTTCCGCTTCGGCGGCGCGACCTGCCGAACAGGAAACGCTCGCGTTATGACCTGCGCGGCGATCTGTTCCGGGTAGCGCACGCGTCTCGCGTGCTGGTTTCGGCGTCCCGCCGGAACAGGCTTTCTTTAATGTGGAGAAGAGCCACCCTGGCAGACGAAGTTCGCGATCGCGGGACGCGCTCGCCAGCACGCGGGACGCGCGCGCTACCCACGCCCCGCAAAACCGCGACGAAAACACCGACTACTACGTCGCGAAGCTGGATGAGCTGGTGAAGAAGTTTGGCGGGCTCGGGGCAGCGGCGGCAAAGTCGGAAGCGAAGCAGGCTAGTCTGGCGCTTTGATCGGAGGAACTATCAAGTCCAAACGTGCTCATGGATACGCCGGATCGGCCTGGGGAAAAAGTCGCGCACCTTCAGAACGCGGGCGTCGTGCTTCAATTGATGCAGGATGTATGCATCCCGCTGCGTCCAGTGTGTAATCGCGTCCGTCGGCGTCCACGTTTCGTGCGACGAGAGGCTGTCGAGAATCCGCGACAACGTGAGAGAGAAGTAGTACTGCAGGTGATCTAACAGGTGCGGTACTGCTGGGACCTCTTCGCCATAGTGGACGATCAGATTTCGCGCTCGGTAGATGCGCAGCAGATGCCAAGAGGTGCGTTGCCGGGATGTCTCGCGTCTTTGAGCAGTGAGGAAGGATTGGAAAATAGCTTCCACAGATTGAAGACGCGGTTGCAAAGAAGCGGATGTGGCGCAGTCGCTTGCAAGAGCGACACGATATCCGGGTGATCCTTCGGCTTTGTCAGCGCAAGAAGCACCTCCTCGGCTGATACGACGCCTTCGGTGCCGAACCCGGAACCCAACGAAGCGGCAGCGCCAGTGGCTCGCCAGGAGGTGAGAGTTGTCGCAATGTATCTGGTAATCTTATCGATCCGTCGCCATGAGACGATCGGAACCGCCGTGACTTGAACACGATCGATCACTGAACCGCCGCGTGGAGCCGTCGCAAGGCATTCGATCGCAGCCCAGAGATTTACGAGTTTCACACGATACGCCGAACTCGTTTGTGCGAGTGTGTAGTGTTCCAGAGCGTTGAAGATCTGCCCGGTGAGCAGGCGCGGCATGATTTCCGCGATTGCGCGCGCGGTGAGTAGGGGTGCCGACCGCCTGGTAGGGAGTTTACGGAGCGACTGCGCACCAACTCTCAATACCACAGGTGGCGAACCGACCGTCGCGACCGACGCATCGGGGAACATCGTTAGCGTGTAGCTGCGACTGTAGAAATTGAAGATGTCGAGCGTCGGCCGAACTCGTCGCGTAGCCGACTGCAGAGCGTCAGATGCGGTATTGCCGTCCGCCTCAACCGAAATGAAGCTGGCTTTTGGTGCGGCGTTGCGCAGCGCAGGATCTACCTTATCGGCGTGTTCAACATCGAACTGCAGCTTGCGAGCAAGTTGCTTCAAAAGCTTTGTATCTGCGTCAATCGCGAACGTACAACGGTACCTTCGGGCCGTTCGTCTTCCAGACAGGTCAGTTCTCGCAATCAATTCCTCGGCCCAATCTATTGCCGAGCACGTAAACTTTGCGGGCGCACACAAGTCAGCGAAGTCTTCTTGCCTGAAACCTGCGTTGACGGCGATCGTGGCCAGCCGACGTATGGCGCGGAAGGCAGCCTGTTTGTTCTGCGGTAGCTTCGTGACCGCTCCTCGCAGTTGTTGCTGGACCAGCTGCTGGAACGCGACCTCATGGACGAGGAGCGTTTTCGCCACCTCCGCGATCTCCTTCGCCTGGCTCTTCTTTGCAAGTTCTCCGGCTGCCCACCGCAGGTATGGCAAGCCGACCAAAAACGCATGGTCCCACTCAACGCTGCGGGCTATCTCATCTTGAATGGCTCGGACATGAGATAGCCATCGGTCTGATGCCTGCGCTTTGATCGCGATCGGCTCAAGTTCCGCGATCAACAGCGGGATGTTGAACAAGCGCGGCTGGAATGTATCGGGGCGTACGGATCGAACATTTCTTCCCACGCTAAAGCGAGAAACGCGGCGCTTTCCGATCCGCTGGAGAGCACCGGTAGAATTGGCAGCTGCATAAAGAAAAAGGGCGGTGCACTTTCGTGCACCGCCAAATGGTGGGGACATTGGTCAAACCAACCGCAGTTGGCACGACGACCAAGAGGACCCCTTAAGATCGTGGCCCGAAGGCGTGGTCAATTAATCGGTTATATGGCCGGTTTGGTCAAGCACTTTGACGGCCAGAGGCACGAAGCCCGAACCGACTATTCTGCTCTCCGCATGCGGCGCCGGGTTCGTACTCGCCGACATCAAAACCGAAGTCGCGAAGCGGCAGGATGAGGCGGTGAAGAGGTCGGCGGATTGGATCAAGCAGGTGTCGATCGCGACGGAGAATCGCGGGTTTCCCGAGGGCGCGGAGCACATGGCGCAGACGGCGCGTGAAGCCGGCTTTCAACGGGTGGAGATCGTGCAGACGAAGGCTAAGCTTGGGGTGTTTGCAACGCTCGATGCGGTCGCTACAGCTACAGCGACTTCATGAACGCCTCCACTTCATCGTGGTTGCCGGCAGTGATGAAATAAAGGACTCCGGCGCGCGCGCGGAAGACGAGACGCAGTTTGAGGCCGGCGCGACACGCGAAGTAATTGCCCTGCAGGCGGCGAATGCCGAGGCCGGAATGCAGGTGCGGTGCACCAAAGCCGTCACGCACCGCGTCAATCACGCGTGCGATCTCGCGGCGGCGGGACTTCGGGAAGGCGCGGATTCGTGTTCGAAACCGCTTCGAAAGATCAATCAGCAATGTCTGCTTCCAGGTCGCCAGTGTAACGCTTGACCGTGCCGGCTTTGTATTCGCGTGCGATTTCCTTATCCATGCGCTTCGTGAAGCGAGCGAGCTCCTGCTCAGTCATCGCATACTCGCGCAGTGCGTAATCATCTGAATGAACTTTGACGGGGCGCAAGGCGATGACCTGGTCGCCGTGGAGAATCCCAATGTCTTCACCTTTCGCGGCGCGCTTTAAAAGTGACGACAAGTTGATGCGAGCCTGCGTGGGCGACAGTGTCGTCATGCGTCGATAATAAGACGATATGGAGAGCAGCTCAAGCGTCCGAACTGATTCGTCGTGAATTGCGCTGGTGCCGCTGCAGGAATTCGTCGGCTAATGCCGAGTAGGCGCGGGCGCCGGTGCCGTTTGGGTCGTATTCGAAGATGGATTTGCCGAAGCTCGGCGCTTCGCTGAGGCGGACGGTGCGGGGGATCACTGTGTCGTAGGTGCGCTCCGGGAAATGCGCGCGCACTTCGGCCACCACTTGGCCGCTGAGGTTGGTGCGAGCGTCGAACATCGTCATGATGATGCCGGCGATCTCGATACGATCATTCGCGCCGGAGTTTCGCACCTGCTCGATGACGCGGACGATTTTTACCAGACCTTCCAAGGCGAAAAATTCGCACTGGATCGGCGTGAGGAGTTCGTCGGCGGCGGCGAGGGCGTTCGTCATGAGGATGCCTAACGAGGGCGGGCAATCGAGGAAGATGTAATCGAAAGTGTCGTCATCGCGGAATGGCTGCAGCGTCTCGGAGAGGCGGGTGACGTGACTCTCTCCTCGCGCGATTTCGATTTCGGCACCGGCAAGGTCGAGATCGGCGGGGATGATCCACATGTTGTCGAGGCGAGTGGGCAGCACCTTGTCCGCGATGCGCGCTTCGCCGAGCAGCGGCTCGTAAAGGCTTTCGCCTTCCAACTCCTGCAGGCCGAAGGAGCTGGTGGCGTTTGCCTGCGGGTCGAGATCGATGAGGAGGACGCGCTCCCCGCGCTGCGCCAACGCGACGCCGAGATTCACCGACGTGGTGGTTTTTCCCACGCCGCCTTTTTGGTTCGCGACCGCGATGATTTTCATGATTGCGGCACGATCAACGTGCGGAGCTCAAAGGTGCGGCGGCCATCGGGCTCGTGCCAGAGGAGGTGGTCGGGGTCGGGGAGCATTTCTGTGACTTCGACCTCGCCGGCTTTCGTGAGCCAGCGGTGGAAAATCTCCAGGGAAAGGTAGCTCTCGAAATCGACGAAGACCGGCTTCGTGTCCTTGTCCCGTCCTTCCGCGCCGCTGCGGCGCAGCGCCTGCTCGGTGGGACGGATGTAGACGTAGCGCGGCCAATCCTTTTCGCTCCGGAGTCTCTCGATCGCGAGCACAAGATCCCGCGAGATTCCGGTATAATCGCCGGGTCCGATTTCGTCCTGCCTCACCGTCCACGAGCGGCGCTGCACAATCGCTTTTCCGCAGCGGAGCCGCGGCATGTGCGGCGCCTGCCCGAAGAAGAAGGGATGAAACCCGAGGGGAATCACCCAGGCCCGCGCGAAGGAACCGAGATATTCCTGCGAGCCGCGCTTCCGCAGACACACGTCGCCGGTCGCCTCTTCCACATACACCTCCACCTCGGCGGGTGGAACGGCGCGCCAGCGGCGGTTGGCGGGCTGCGGCGCGACGAAAGTCATGAGCTCGGGCAGCGCGTCCATATGCCTAACGACTGTATGCGCGGTGAAGTCGGCGGCAAAGAAGCCGTAATGCACACCGGGCCGTCCGCAGGTGGTGCTGGCGAGGGCGCGCGAAAGCGTCGCAGGGTCCGGGCAGCTCCAGTAAAGCGCGTGATGCAACATCGCGACCGGCGGATGCAATTCGCTGACGATCCACTGGTATTCTCCGCGCTCCACGGCCCCGGTCGACGTGGCGGAGATCTGCAAATCGGCGGAAGGGTAGGTGTACTCATCGAAGCGGGGGAACTCGAAATTTCGGCGCACGAACGCACAATGCTCCGCCGTGAGTTCCCATTCCGCTGCGTCGGGCCACGCGCTCACCATCTCGCGAAAGGCGGCTTTCACTTCCTGGAAGGCGAGCACCGCCAGCGCGACGATGCCATGTCCGGTGAGCGGCAGCCGGTTCGCTGCGCAATGGGCGAGAAAGGCCGGGAGCGGAACGGCTCCAGCGCGAGAAGGCGTCGTTTGCAGCATTCCGCGCAGTCCTGCGGCGACGCGGCTCGCCACATACGCGTAGGTATCCCGCCAAAGATCGATCCATGGCTCGATTTCACGCGCCAGATCGTCCACCATCGCTTCTCCGATGGTGAAGCGGCAGTCGCGGAAGCACTCCTCGGCGATCGGATTGGCCGCCGCATAGAGCGAACGCTGCGTCGCCTGCCTCGCGCCGAGCTCATTTAACCCGGCGCGCGCCTGCTGCATCAACTTCTCGCGCGTTTGGAGATCGTCCGCTGCGGCGAATTTCTGCGGCAGCGCATCGATCCGGCCGACCCGGTCCGACCAGCGCGCACGCACGGGAGTGTCTCGCCACATTCTGATCGTGACGGCGGTGGCGTGAAAGGCGGCGGGATCGAGGGCCGGCACTTCCGCGTGCCAGCGGAGAACACCCCGCGCCGCGAGATCCTCGAGAGCACCGGCGGCTGCGCCTAACGAGTGGGCGGGTGTCTGGCCATCGCAGCGGAGCACCAGCTGCAGTTCCTGGTCCGTTAACGCCACGGTTTCCCCGCTTTCGGTCAGGACCACGGAGTGGTCTTCTATCCTGGCGGACGGGTGCAAGCCTGGCGCCAGCTCCGGCCGCACCGCCGCGTCTTCGTTCAACGCCGCGACCAGAGTGTGAGCGGTCCAGCGTTCCAGAAATGCATGACGCCGTGCGATTCCACGCTGCGGATCAAGCGCCACCCCATCCGTTCCCTCGACCACCGTTCCCCACCCTGAGGGGCCAAACTCGCTGAAGGTGTCGTTTTTTGCGCAGACCCGCTGCAGATAGAGGAGCAGGTGGCGCTCGCGTTCGCGCGCGCGGGCATTGCGCGGGGGCAGCTCGTGGCCATCCACAGCATGGTCAGCCAGCAAATCGTGCAACCGGTCCCGGAACTCTCCGGCGCCAAAGACGAGATACGACGGCAAAACCGAGCAGCTTGATTCCAGCAGCGCCTGGCGCGCGGCAGAAACTTCGCGCAACAAGACGACGCCGAGTTCCCGCTCGAGTTCGGGCACTGTTGCCGCGACGGCGAGGAACCGATTGATCTCTGCGGGGGAGCCGGCAGTGGCGTGTTCAGCAGGCGCGGCCCCGCTGCGGAGCACGGCGCGGCAGGCCCGCGATTGCGCGGCAGAGAGGCCGTTTTCCCGCGAGCCGACGAGGCGTTCCGCATCCCCCCGGGCCTGCGCGAGATCGGCTCGCCTAACGAGTAAGGCGCGCGCTGCCCGGCTGGCGCTGCTGGTCGAAAGACGGGCGAGATGATCGAAGGGCACACCTGCCGCTCGAATCAGAAAGATGGGCGCGACACGATAGCTCGACACCAATCAAGCAAACCGGAACGCGGTGGGGCTGACAATCCGTTTTTCTGCCGCGTGGCGCGGAAGAGGCGCCCGGAGCTGCCGGATCAGTTGTTCAAGAGTGGGAGACGGATCGTAAACGTCGTGCCCACCTTGGGAGTGCTGTCGACCTTGATCGAGCCGTTATGGTCTTCGACCACTTTCTTTGTGATGTAGAGACCAAGCCCAGTGCCACTCTTGGCCTGTTTGGTTGTGAAGTATGGTTCGAAAATCTTCGGGATCTGGGCCTCCGTCATCCCCGGACCGGTGTCCTCGACGCGCGCATCAACGTAGAAATCCTTTCGTGTGCAGCTGACTTTGACGGTGCCCTTTGTTTCGGCGGCGGCTTGGATAGCGTTGATGAGCACGTTCTGGATCGCGCGTTTCACCTGCACCTCGTCTCCCTGGACCGTGCACTCGTCGTTGCAGTTATCACTCGTTAGGGTGACACCGGCCTGCACCGCCATGGGCTCGGTGCCTTTGAAGACTTCGTTGACGATCGCGGACACGGAGATCGACTTGTGCGGTGCCGCTTCGACGCTGCCGTAGCTTTGCCACATGGTGAGCAATTCACGGCAGAGGCGCACGTTTTGCTCGATGATGTTGAGTTCCTTCGAAGAGGTAACGCCCTGCGGGGTCTGCCCGGCGTCCGATTGCTCGAGCTTTTTCGCGAGCAGCTGCACGTAGCCCCAGACGATGGTGAGGGGATTGCCGAGATCGTGCACGAATTCGGCGGAAGCCTGGCCGAGAGAGGCGAGCCGCTCTTTTTGCGCCAGTTCTTTCAGGAGGCGGCCGTTTAATTCGCGGATCTCGCTGGCGGCGGTCTCGCCGGTCCGGTGAACGCGGGTGCGTTCGACGTTGCGGTGAACGACATCACGCATTTCGGTCGCGTCGAAAGGTTTGCTGATGTAGTCGTTGGCGCCGAGGCGCAACGCCTCCTGCGCGGTCTCGAGCGCGCCAAAACCAGTCAGCATAATCACCGCCACGTGCGGGTCGATTTCGCGGATCTTGCGTAATCCCTCGATGCCGCTCGTTCCGGGCATGCGGATGTCGGTGATGACGGCGTCGGGCTGTTTCTCCTTCAGGAGCTTGATGCCGGTTTCGACATTCTCGGCGGTGTGCACCTGATAATTGGGCTTCAGGAGCATGCGCAGGCTCTCGCGCGGACCCATTTCATCGTCGATGACCAGTACTTTGGGTAATTCGGGACTAATGGTCATGGTGGGAGGTACCTGCCGACACAGCTAAAATCGTGCCTTGTCGAGCCTTACAGGTGATCGTGCAGGTCAGAGGTGAATGGCGCGTGATGCTTTAACAAAATGATGGCGAAGACAAGATGCATCTTGTGAATAACTCAAAATTTGGTGAATAACAGGGAACGCGTGGTGCGGTAAATATAATGACTCAAGGTACTGTAATGGCTACAATCCGACCCGTTTCGCGCGCCGAACTGCTCTCTCATTTCTGACCCCTCGAATATGATCCGCAAACGAAATCGTGTAGTAGTCACCGGCATGGGCATCTTGGCGCCGAATGGCACCGGCCTCGAAGCATTCTGGAAATCTCTGCTCGCAGGCAGGAGTGGGATTGGCCCGATCACCCTGTTTGACGCGACGCGTTTCAAGAGCCGTATCGCCGGTGAAGTGAAGGGCTTCGACCCGGCAGATTACATCGAGCCGGAGCTGAAACCTCGGCGAATGGCACGGCATACGCAGTTCGCCTATGCCGCAACAAAGATGGCAATCAGAGACGCAGGCCTTGACCTGGATTCCCTTAAACTCCCGAGCCCGACGCCCGTTATCATTGGCGTGAGCACGAGCGCGCTAGACGTGATTGAAAAAGTCTTTCACGATGTCAATGAGCGCAGTCCGGACCGCGTGTCGCCCTCGGCGCTCAGCGCTTCGAAACCGCAGGCCGCAGCCAACCTGATCGCGGATCGCCTCGGTGCGTCGGCGAACGCCGCCACCGTCTCATCGGCGTGTCCATCCGGCCTGGATGCGATTGCCGACGCCGCCGAGATGATCCGAACCGGTGCGGCCGAGTTCGCGGTCGCGGGG
>JACCZQ010000061.1 GCA_013695905.1 Chthoniobacterales bacterium | reverse complement strand
CGCACGGTGCGTATCAACGGTCCCCACCCCGATATGCAGCTTCGCCGCGATTTCCTTACTGCTGTCCCCGTGCGCGAGCAGGGTAAGAATCTCTTTCTCCCGCGGGCTGAGAGGAATGGCCGACGGCTGCTGTGCGCCGGGCGAAGGCGACAGCGCCGAACTGCCCTGGGTCCGGAAAAATTGTTCACCGCGGCTGACTCGCTCGACTGCTTCGATGAAGTCATCCCAGGTGTTCGTCTTCTCGACGAACCCATCCGCACCGCAGCGCAAGGCATCCAACACCCGATCGTCGGTGACGAAGGCGGTGCAGAGGAGGATCCGGGTTCTGGCTGCTACTTTTCTGATCGCGGGAACGGCTTCGATACCGCTCATGTCCGGCAAGTTAATGTCCAGGATCAGCAGATCGGGTGAGAACTCCCGGCAGGCCTTGATCGCGGTGAGAGCGTCTCCGGCTTCGGCCACCACTTGGTAGCGCCCCTCCTGCCGCGCGAGCATCGCACTCATGAGCTCTCGCATGAAGCGATGATCATCGACCACGATGATCGAAATCGGCCGCGGACCATTCGACAGCTTCTTTGGCTGTCTGCGCGTACCAGCTTTTTTCATACTCGCGTCATATTCCAAGTAACCATTTCTCGTGAGGTTGCCAAGCTGCTCTCCCTATCCAAAACGGCATCGGGAGGAAGGAGTTCTCAAGTCCAGTAGCCGAGGCTCTCCGGCTCTTGCAGCGCTACTTCGAGCATCCGGCGGAGGTAGCGATGCTGCCGTCGCGCCTGCGGCACTGGCTGCTCAAACCGGCCGCTGTCACCGCCGTACGGGCCGGCCACCAGCCCGTGCTGTTGCCCGTAGCGGATCAGCTCCGCCGCGTTTCGTGCCCGTGCTTTCCGCATCAGGTTCCGCCGATGGGTATCGACCGTCGCGCAGCTCAGGGTCAGCGCGCCGGCAATTTCCTTGCTCGTGTGCCCGACAGCGATCAAAGCCAGAATTTGCCGTTCCCGCGGGCTGAGGAGCCGCTCGTTTGGCGCAGCGGTGGTGCAGCCGCCGCTTTGCGATCAACGCCAGCAAATGGCTGCTCCTGGGACAAAAGTAATGCTCGCCAGCTGCCACCCGTTCCAGCGCCAGGAGCAGCTCGGCGCGGCTGCCTGCCACGACGATCCGTAAAGGAGCAGCCTTGCCCGCCGGAGCAGGTGAACGCCGCGCGCTGCCGTTGACGGGCGGGAGTATCGGCAGCTCTCGGCGAAATCACGGAACCTCTCCCTTCTTCTACGGAAAGCTGGCGCGGGAGTTCGGATGTTTCCACACCGCGGTCCTCTGCTACTTCCGCTCTCCGCTCCTGAGAATCTCGATCGGCACGGGCTCGCCCTCGCGGCTAAAAACCTTCGCCGGCGGCTCGCCGACGACCAGATCGACGAGCAGTTTTCCGATCAATTCCAGTCTGCTGGAGCCAAAAATCGCGGCGGTTTCCTCGTCGAGGTCGAGCACCACCCCGTCGCGGTGGAGAAGGATGCCAACAGGCTCGTTTTCGCCTGGTTTCGCCTGCAGAACGCTGTCGGCGTTCAAAGAATTTGGCTCCAGCATCGCGGGCGCGGTGAGAAGGTTAGAAAGGTGAAAGCAGAGGGGCTTGCTGGGCGGCGCCGGGGGATTTCCCGCCGGCGCCCACCTTATGCGCTAGTTATCGTCTTTTTCTTGATCGCGAGGGACCGTCGGGCGGGTCGAGATCAGATGCAGAGCAGGGGTGCCGCCGGTGCAGCACCCCTGTTCTGAGTTACTGCACACGGATGGCGCGCAGCAGGTCCGCGTGGATGCCCCAGAAGCTGGCGGTGCCCGGCATCGTCACGGTGATGGTCTTGCGATCCGCGGAGATGGTGATCGTCGTCCGCGGATCCTTGCCGACCGCTGTCTGGCCGAGGAGCGCGGTGAACTTGTAGATGAAGGATCCCACATTCGCGGAGCTGGTCGGCCTGCTGCTGAACGGCTGAAGCTTCAGCACTTCTTCAACATTCGC
>JACCZQ010000045.1 GCA_013695905.1 Chthoniobacterales bacterium | reverse complement strand
GCTTCGGGGATGTTCTGCAGCGCTGCGGCGAGATCGTACTCACGCACTTCGCCGACGGCGCCCGGTTGCATGGGAGAGACCGCGCCGCAGAATGGGCAGACGAGAGCCTGCTTCGCGGGCGACCATTCGGCCGCGCCACCGCATGAGGGGCAATCGAACCGCGGCCGCGCCGTCAGCTCTCCGCTGGCGTTCGGGAGAGGCGGCAGCGTGGCACCCGGAAGGGGAGGCGGAATGGGCGGCGGTGTTTCCATGCGAGACGGATCTGCGTCGCGGCGCGCGCGCTCCCGGCCGGATTAGCTCTGCAGAAATTCGTTCAACGCGCCGCGCGTAATCCGATAGGTGGACCCGATCTTCTTCGCCTTCAGGTCCCCGCTCTCGAGACTCTGCATCACGTCGGCTTCACTCACGCCGAGTGCTTCTGCCGCTTGCGCAGGGCTGAGCAATTCCGGAAGCCCGGTGCCCTGGCTCGCGTTCTGCGCGCTGCCGGCGACAGCCGCTCCGGCCGAGGGCGAGATGGATTGGGCGCTCGCCTGCTGCTGCATGATCTGCTGCGCCATTGCGATGCCGACCGCCATCTCGGCAGCAGCCCCGCCGGCGCTGCCGCCTTTCTCCATGCCCTGGCCCATCTGGAATTTCACGTAGTCGTTCAAATTCCCGACTGCCGCCATGCTGGAGCGTTTGTCGATCGCCTGCTCCACCTCCGGCGGGACGGAGACGTTCTCGAGGACGAAGCTCGCCAGCTCGATGCCGTACTTTGCTCCGAGGATCGGGTTAATGATCGGCATGAGCGCCTGGCCCACTTCGCCGTAGCGCGAGGCGACGTCGAGCACCGGAATGCCCGCGCTGGCGATGGCATCGCTGAAGACACTCACGATGCGCGACCGCATCGTCTCGGTAAATTCATCGAGCCGGAAATTATGATCGGAGCCGGCGACCTCCTTCAGCATCATCCGCGGATCGGTGACGCGGAAATCGTAGGTGCCGAACGCCCGCACGCGCACGATGCCGAAATCCTGATCGCGCATCATGATCGGGTTTGAAGTGCCCCACTTCAGCCCGGTGAAGAGACGGGTGGTGACGAAATAAACGTCCGCCTTGAAGGGCGACTCGAAGCCGTACTTCCACGACTTCAGTGTGGTGAGGATCGGGATGTTATCGGTGGTAAGCGTGTGCTTTCCCGGCCCGAAGGTGTCGCCGAATTCGCCGAGATAAACAAACTGCGCCACCTGCGATTCGCGCACGATGAGCTGCGCACCGCGTTTGATTTCCTTGTCGTTATCCGGAAACCGGAAGGAGATCGTGTCGCGGGAGTCATCCGTCCACTCGATGATGTCGATGAGCTGTCCGCGGATGAAATTCATGATGGCCATGGTGCTGTTCCTTTCCTGCTGCTGGTGGTTGTTGCCGTGACGTTTATCCGCCGTTTTGGGGCGGCTGCAAGTGGTAAGCGTGCGCGCATTTTCGAGTCGCCAAACGGGCGGCGTTTTGCTGGAGTGCCAGCGAGCAGGTGCAGCTCGCGCCTCCGCCGGAGTTTCATTATGAAAACAGGTCGTTATTTCGTCATCCTCGCGCTGGTTTTCGCCCTGCCCGCGCGCCCGGTCGCCGCGGAACAGGGAACGCTCGATCCGAACCTCGAGCCGCTGCGTCCATTCCTCGGCAAGACCTGGAAATCCGAAGCGGCCGAAGGTGGCGGCGACAAGCCGAAGGTGAATGTGGCGCGGTGGGAACGGGCGTTAAACGGAAAAGCGCTCCGGGTTTTGCACTCGGTCAATGACGGCGAGTATGGCGGCGAAACGATCGTGCGCTGGGACGAGCAGGCGAAGGCGCTGGTGTATCACTATTTCACGACGGCGGGATTTACGACCACAGGCACGATGTCGATTCAGGACGGGCGGATTGTTTCGAGCGAGAAAGTGACGGGTAATGCCGGCGGCGTGACGGAAGTGCGCGGCACGGCGGAGATGAGCGGGGACGGTTCGTTTCGAATGAAGACCGAATATCTGAAGGACGGAGAGTGGCAGCCTGGACGTGACGCAGTGTCCCGCGAGGACGCCACCGCGCAGGTGGTGTTCAGGTAGCGAGCGGCGGCGGTGGAGACGAGACGTGGTCCAGGCGACAGGAGTGTCGCCTCTCCATGGCCGGTCGTTAATCCGGCCAGATCAGGAGCCGCATCAGGCGCAGGCCGGATTCGCTCAGGCGAGAGTTTGCGCCTGCGCCGGTGACGACGCCGCGGGTGTGCCCAGCGTATTGCCCCGGCCGTTTGCGCACATACGAGAGGGTGGGGGTTTGCACCGGCTGGGCATGTGGTTCGACCTTGAGCGGGACGCCGCCGCCGTTGAACGAGACTTCCCAGGCTGGCGCGGTGGTGCTGGAGCTGTCGCGGAGGAGCCACGGGTAGCGCTTGATGAGATCGAAGTTCGGGGAAGCCGGGAGCACCACCCGATAGGCGGTCTCCTCCCGCGCGAGGAATTGCGGGATGGTAAGATCCGGCCGCTTGCGCAGCTCGAGATAAAGTCGCGCGATGTCGAGCCCGGCGAGGTTGATGCCATTGTAGAGGCCGTGGCGGTTCTGCTCGGCCTTAAAGAAATGGGAGTGCCATGACTCGAAGTTGCGGCTGAGGATGAGGTTCAACTCGAGGTGCAGGTGTGCGCGAGCGCGATCGAGACCGTGACCGGTGTGTCCCATGACGCCGATGGCGTCGCCGCGATTGACCCGGGCGCCGCGCGGCACGTGCGAGCTGCGCAGATGGCCGTAGAGGCTGTAGTAGGGAGAGCTGTCCCAGGCGTGCTCCACCACCACGTAGTTGCCGTAGCTGGAATGTCCCGGTGCGAGGCTGACGTGGACCACGGTGCCGGTGGCGATCGCGCGGACCTCATCCATCGGTTCGCCACGTGCATCGCGGCGGAGCGGGCGAATATCGATGCCTTCGTGAAAACGCGTGTAGAGGAGGCCGCTGCCGGTGCGCACGGGATTGCGGACGAGGCCGTAGCGGCCGCCTTCCCACGGCGTGGTGCGTGTGCCTTCGAACTCGCGAACGATGTACTGGTAGAACTCAGCGCCGCCGCCGCGATAGATGGCGTCGTTGTCGGTGGGCAGCGCGAGGTTCAATGGCTCGGCGCGGCCGCTTTGCCCCAGGGCTGTGATCGCGCCACTCACGAGCAGGAATGTGATCGCACCAATCTTCCGCATCATCTCTGTTTTTTCCGCTGTCCGATAAGACGCCACTCCTTCTTCAGCAGAAGGAGATCGGCCTGCGTAAGCCCCGAGGCGACGTAGAGCTTCCCGTCCGCGACGCGCCGATCGATCTGCAACTCGGCGGCGGGCTTCCCATTGACAAAGATGTAGAGAAACCGGCCGCGTCGATCGACGCTGAGCGTGTCGAGGGCTAACTTCCCGTGATCGTTCAGCTGGAAGAGCACTCCGTAGGTTCCGTCCTCCGCGGGGTAGGGGTAGAACGCCACCACGTCGCGCTCCGAGATTGTCGCCACTTTCTCGATGACGATGTTTTTGCCGGTCACAGCCGAGCGCATTTTGGTCGAGAACGCTTCGCCGTCATTCGCGTTCGCTTCCAGATGGGCGCGCAGGGAGGCGCGCGGCTTGCGGGCATCGGCTGTCGGGACGGCCAGGAGCGCGAGGAGCAGGCCGGCGACGAGGGGGCGCATGGGCGATTGATAAAGGGTTTGACACGATTTGCAACGTTTGGTGATTACCCGCACACATGAGACGCACCCTGGTGCCGTTGCTGCTCCTCCTCGCGATGAGCACCAGCGGGTGGACTCAAGAGATTGAGCCTGCGACGACGCCGCAGAAGCGGAGCTTGATCAGCCGCATCGTGAATCCCTTTGGCTGGGGCACGGGCGAGCGGCTGCCGGAATATCGCGATCCGCGGCTGCGGGGCCTGGTGCTCTCACTCGCGCTCTCGGAACAGCCGATCAAACTCTCCGAGACGCGCCAGATGGAGGTGAAGGTGCGGCTCACCAACCGCTCGAAACGCCCGATCACGCTGGAGTTCACCGACTCCCAACGGATCGAAATTTTTCTACGGAACACGGCGGAGCAGATCCTGACGACGTGGTCGGATAATCACGCCTTCAGCCAGGTGCTGGCGACAGTGTTGATCAATCCGCAGGAGCACATCGAGTATCCGGAGACGATCGCCACCCGCGAGCTGACGCCGAACCGCGTCTATATCGTGGAGGCGTTCTTCCCGAAATATCCGGAGCTGCGGATCCGGCAGAAGTTTCTGACGGCGCCGTGAGGCCCAAGTGAAAAGTAGGAAGTAAGAAGGAAGAAGGCGGCGGACGTGCAGCTTTTCAGCGACTACCACTCGCATCCGCAGGGGCATCGGGTGCAACCGTACACACGTGAGCTGCTCCAGCCATGGGTGGACTCCGCTCGCGCGAAGGGGCTGAGCGATATTGCATTCACGGATCACGATCGCTTTGTCGCGGGCGTTGATTTTGATGAGATCGAGAGGCTGCGGGAGGCGAACCCGGATGTGCGGATTCGGGCCGGGATCGAGCTGGATAACGACCCGGAGAGCTCCGCCACCGGACGCGCGTGGGTGGAGAAGAAC
>JACCZQ010000044.1 GCA_013695905.1 Chthoniobacterales bacterium | reverse complement strand
CGCCTTGCTCTCGTGCCCGATCATGTCCATCACGACCGACTGCGGCACCCCGGCGTTCTTCAGCAAGCTGGTCGCAGTATGCCGGAAGGAGTGGAACGAAAGCTCGCTCGATCTCCGGCGTGCGCCGCGCCCTTTGCCGTCCTTCGCTTTCTCGTGCGTCTGACGCCTCACCAACCCGGCCCGCGCGAGAATGTCGCGAAACTGGTTCGAGAGCGTGATCGTCTGCTCGGCTCGCGTGCGCGCGACAAACCCGGCCGCCTTCGGAAACACGAGCGCGGCCGGATCGTCGCCTACTGGCAACTCGGCCAAGTGTTCCGCCAAGGGTGCGGCCAGAGGAATGAGCATCCTCCGGTTCGTCTTGCGCGTCGTAAACGCCAGCTCGCCGCGAGCCAGGTCAACGTTCTCCCATCGCAGCGCCGCGATGTCCGCCAATCGTTGCCCCGTGTAAAGGCCGGCCAGAATTATCCCTTCCCATTCGCTGCCACGCGCCTCGCGCAAAATTCGGCCAAGCTCCGGCAGCGTGAATCCGCGCCGTCGATCTGTGTCCGCCTTGCGGACTTTCAACCCGCCGACCATTCGCGCAGGACTGTCGATCTTGAACCGTTGCGATGCCGCCTTGAACATCTGCCGCACGATCTTCATCGCGACGTTCACCGTGTTCGGCGCCACCCGCCTCGCCATTTGATCGCGAAAGCCGAGAACGAGGCCGTCGTCGCGCGCGCTGAAGCTCATGATGTCCCGGTCCGCCGCGCCGCCGATAAACGCGACGAACTCCCGCCCGACTTGGCTGTAACGGAGAAACGATTGCGCCGCGATCTCGCCCCGAATTCCCTCCAGCCAGGAATCGACAAACGCGCGCAGCGTTCCCGCTCCCATCCCGCGGCCAGTCACCGCGCGGAACGCATCCGCCAAAATGCCGGCAGCCGCGGCGCGCGCTCTCGCGTCGGGGATCTTCGCGCTGAATGAAGAAATGTCTTCCTCCTCGATCGCACCCCGGCCGACATCCTCCAAGAAGTCTGCGATCTTCCGCGCGAGTTTGCGGTCCTCCGTCTTGAGGCTGCGCTTCCAACGCTCCGCGCCCGAAGTTGCGTGAACTGTGAAGCAAGCCACCCAAAACGGAGAGGCAGGATGTTTCCAAAGGCTCGCCACGGTTCAGAAAGTAAGAACCAAAGTAAGAACAACGTCGAGCTTTTTTGATGATTTAGAAAACGTCTATGCTGGGTAAACGCGGTCCACGAAGGGCCTTGCTTATGCCGAGGGTTCGAATCCCTCCCTCACCGCTCCTCCTCTCTTCCGCTTCCTCTCCCTCTGCTCTCTGCTCTCTGCTTTCCAGGGCGCGTCCTTTCTGATTGAACCCTGCTCCCGCGCTACTACTGTGCGCGCTTTATGTTCGCCGCTCGTCCTCTCTCCATTATTGTCGCGCTCGTCGCGATGCTGTTTTGCTCCGGCTGCGCCAGTGTGCGGCAGACCCTGCAGGTGGACCGCGTCTTCGCATGGAGTGCGCGGCGACGGTGCCGTGGGCAAGAGCACCTACTGGAGCCCGCGCGCAGCAAGAGGAGCGTCGCGCATCGTCGTGAGCCTGCGGGAGCAGCGCGCCTACTTCTATAAAGGGAAGAAGCTCGTCGGCGTCTCCGTCATTTCCACCGGACGCAAAGGCTTCGAAACACCTCCCGGCCGCTACACCGTGATCCAGAAGTCGCCGGATCATTCCTCGAATCTCTACGGTGACTACGTCGATGCCCGCGGCCGGGTCGTAACGGCGAACGTGGACCGGCGGAAGACACCAGCGCCGCCGGGAGCGCGCTTTCGCGGTGCGCGGATGCCCTACTTCCTGCGCTTCACCGGCGCCTACGGCATGCATGCCGGTTATGTGCCGCGGCATCGCGCGTCGCATGGTTGCATCCGCATGCCGGGACCAATGGCGCGGCGCTTCTTCCACGAGGCAAACCTCGGCACGCCGGTGCTGGTGAAGCAGTAGCTTAGCCCGGGGGCCAGGTGAGCGGCCGCTTCCCGAGCACGTGCACGTGCAGGTGCGGCACGCTTTCGCCGGCGTCAGGTCCGTTGTTGATTACGACGCGGTAACCGCTCGTCAGCAGGTCGAGTTTCTCCGCCACGATCCGGGTGGTGAGCAGTAGCTTCCCGAGCAGCGCCTGGTCTGTGTCTGCACTTTCGGCGAGCCGCGGGATCACTCGCTTCGGGACGATCAACACGTGCACCGGCGCCTTCGGATCGACGTCGTGGAAGGCCATCACCTCGTCGTCTTCCCAGACGATCTGCGCCGAGATTTCCCGAGCGGCTATTTTTTCAAAAATCGTCATCGCTCCAGCAGCGGCGGCGGCGTGGCCTAACGAACCGAACAGTGCAGGTGCTTCAGCTCTTCGTTTGCAGCGAGTTTTTCGCGGACGAAACAAACCACTTCCTCGCGCAGCGCGTCACAGGCGCGGGTCCACGCTTTGGCCCCGCTCAGGTGCTTCACGCTGGGTTGCAAACCGTAGAGATGCAGGCTGTCCACTCCCGAATGGACCAACGCCGCGATCCGCTTTTCCAACCCATCGAAAAAGGCGAGCTCGTAACCAGCCCCAGCCGCTTCCGCGACTTCGAGCAGAGAGATGGCGATCGGTGGCGGCGCCGGGCTGAAATGCGGGACAATCTCCTTGTATCCGATCATCTTCAGCACGTAGCGCACGGTTTGAGAGAGTTGGCTAAAGGGCACCACGGGCTCGTCGTTTCGCAACCGCAGATAAAACGCAATGCTCTCGGTGATGTGATCGGTGAGCCACCAGCCCGGATATCCAGCCTTGTCCGCTGCGCGCGTGATGGCGGCATGCAGCCACTGCTGATTGAACTCGAAGAGCTGCCCCGATTCCGAGCGCAGGTATGGGAATTCTTCCTTAAACGCGACCATGGCCGACTGCCTCCGGTGGGAAGAGTTCTCGCTGCGACGGATTCGTTTTGACGCGGCGGCCGAGGGCCTGCACCGCTTCCACAAATTGATCCACGCCTTCGAAGCGACGATGCACCGACGCGTAGCGGAGATACGCCACCTCGTCGATATCCTTCAATTTCTCGAGAACTTTGGTGCCGATGACCGTGGACTGCACTTCGCGTCCGCCGGTCTCCACTTCGTGCACGATCTCATCCACCGCCTGCTCCAGGGTGACGAGGCTGATCGGCCGCTTCTCGCATGCTTTGGCGAGGCTGTTCACGAGCTTCCTGCGATCGAACGGCTCGTGGGTGCGATCGCGCTTGATCACGCGCAGCTCGGAGCGCTCGATTTCCTCGTAAGTCGTGAAGCGGTAGGAACACTGCAAACAGACGCGACGGCGGCGGATGCTGGAGGAATCACGAGACTGGCGCGAATCGATGACCTTATCGTCACGAAATCCGCACTTGGGACAACGCATAGTGTCGGTGTCGTAGGTAACACACCGCATGTTGTGGTGTCAACGCATTGCGGCACATAAATCGTGCGCAAACCGCGAGCGATCGATCACGCCGCTCTGACGGCGGTGCGATAGCGGATCAGCCTTCCCGGAGAGCCGTCTCGCGTCGCCCCGCTAAATCTCCCGCGTTCCCCGACAGCGCGGATAGTTCCGGCAGCCCCAGAACTCTGAGCCAGCGTTAACGCCGCGCTTCGCGTTCCGTCGGACCATCTGCGAGTTGCACGAGGGACAATGTGGAGCAATCGCTGCGTCGACCTGCATCTGTCGAATTTCACGGGCTCTCCGAACCGTCTTGCCAAGACGCCACCGCACGCCGTTCGAGCCACTTCCACTCGCCTTCCACCGCCCCGAAACCCTCGCTGACTGGCTGGGGAGCGCGGGCGCCTCGCCCGCTGGATTCGGTGCCTCGCCGAATCCTCACCCGACGCTGCGTGGCCGTCTCGCCCAGATGCCCTTCAAACACCCCTTGCCGAGCAGTTGGATGCCGGCGGCTTCGGACCGGTTCTGATCGTCGATTCTCACAATCGAAAAGCCACCATGCCTGTCGTGCGGGCGAATTTCGATGCGAACGCGCCTCACGATGCCGAACGCAAAGATGATTATCGCATTCTGATTTCCACGGAAGTCCTGGCCGAAGGCGTGAACCTGCATCGCGCGCACGTCGTCGTGAATTACGACACGCCGTCGAACTCCACCCGACTCATGCAACGCATCGGCCGCGCGAACCGAATCCTTCGCTGCGGCCTCGTGAAGGTTGCCATCCGAACACCGGAAGTATTACATTCCCGCGATGTCATTGACGGAGATCAAATCGGAGATCGCGCAGCTCTCCGCGACCGAGCTCGAAGCTCTGCGCAGCACGATCGAAGCGGAATTGTTGAAGAAAGCGCCGGCCGAGCCAACGACGTTCGCGGAATACCCCGCTTCACTCCGCGGCACCCTTATCCTCCATCCGGGTTGGGACGACGACGAGCCGTTTGAACAGTGGAAAGCAGAACGCGATGACACACCTCTTTGATACCAATGCGTGGATCCGAGCGATCGAGCGGCCAGAGGAGCTTACCGCTCCGGCATCGACCATAATCCAGGCCGCGGGCTCGGCGCCATTTGGCTTGTCCGCGATCAGCATCTACGAGATCGGGCAGAAGGTCCCCGTCCAGCACCTCACCTCGAACCATCTCGACCCGGTCGCGCGCGTCACCATCTGCACCATCCAGCGCCTTTACGCCATGCTCCGCGGGTTTTCATTTGGTTGAAAACGATGCCGCGGGGCCAGTTCATGCGAGGAGACAAGCAACGCTTAGTGCGTGTTCGTCGAGGCTTCATGGATGCCATCGCTGCGCGAAGTTAGCCCGCACGAAGTTCCGTTTCCCTATGAGAACGGCTACCTTGGAAATGCTGACAAACTACCGAAGATGAAACTAGCCCCAGATAAATCCCTCGAATCCTGGATCTGGGACGCCGCGTGCTCCATCCGCGGGGCCAAGGATGCGCCGAAATACAAGGACTACATCCTCCCCCTCATCTTCACCAAGCGCCTCTGCGACGTCTTCGATGACGAGGTGAACCGTATCGCCGCCGAGGTTGGCTCACGCAAGAAGGCCTTCCAGCTCGCCAAGGCCGACCACAAGCTCGTCCGCTTCTACCTCCCGCTCCTGCCCGACGATCCCGAGCAGCCCGTCTGGTCCGTCATCCGCAAGCTCTCCGACAAGATTGGCGAAGGCGTCACCACCCACATGCGGTCCATCGCCCGGGAAAACCCGCTCCTGCAGGGCATCATCGACCGCGTCGACTTCAACGCCACCACGCACGGCCAGCGCGACATCGACGACGACCGCCTCTCCAACCTCATCGAGGCCATCAGCACCAAGCGCCTCGG
>JACCZQ010000003.1 GCA_013695905.1 Chthoniobacterales bacterium | reverse complement strand
ACGCCTCGTCCGTCAGATCGCTTGCGTAGCGGGCGCCCGAGCGCTGATACTGACGACGGGCGGAATCGGTCCACATGTCCATGGCCTCCTTGCTCCTGGCAGAACAAGGGTGTCATAACAGACTGATTCCGCGCAGCAACTTTTCGGACGGGCTCTAAGCGCAAACTCGCCCCTTCTGTGGAACTTTGCGGGCGAAGTCGCGATGTATATTGGAGACCATGATCGCGCGATCGAATGTCTCCACCGGTCAATGCGGCTAAATCCGCTCGATCAACGCACAATTATAAATGCCGCTTACCTGGCGTTTGCCTATTTTTTGAAGCATCAGCCGGAGGAAGGTCTCCGCTGGGCTCAGCGCGCGGTCGTCCTTGCTCCGAACCCGCTGAGCTACCGAATCCTCACCGCGACGTTGGCTGAAGCGGGACGCATAGATGAGGCAAGAGAGGCCGCCACAGAACTTCTGAAACTGCAGCCAAACTCATGCCTCAGCCGATCACGCGGCGCGCGCTATCGGCGGCGCGAGGATCTTGATCTTTATGTCTCAGCGCTCGCCAAAGCCGGGCTTCCAGAAGAACCTACGGGCAAACTGACTGGCTGTAGAGCGACAACCACCCTGACCGGCGTGTTGCCTCACGCAGGAATGTTCCCGAGGCGCGTTGTCGTTGCCTCGTCCGTTATGCTCCCGAGCTTCAGAGTCGCCTCGGCAGCGGCTATGGGTCCGATGACCAGCGCCCTGGCGCGCTCGCGCCTCCAGACCTTCAGGCGCCGCTGCACCGTCCGGATCAGCTTGTCCGGATAGGTCTCCGGATCGGCAGCCTGCAGCCTGTCAAGCAGCTGTCGGCCCGTGATGCCCGGCTCGGCCTCGAACCACGCCTTCAGCTCGGCGGTGCCCCCCTCGAGCGGATCGGGCACCGTCCGGCCGCGCGGTTTCGAAACCTTGGGCCACGCCGTCGGCCGGACCTCGCCTTCCTGCCAGGCGAGGCGCAGGCCGGAGAGGAAGGCATCGAGAGGCGTCTCAGTCCCGACCACCGTCTCGGCCGGTCCCGCGTCCGCGATCGCCACCAGCACCTGCTGCGCCGCGCGGATCTGGCTAAGCAAGCGCACCGGATCAAGCGCGGCGTGCTCGGCGTCCAGCGCCTCCTTCACCGCCTGCGGGATCCGCGGGTCGGCGACCGCGCGCTGGTGCGGCGTCCGGGGTGGATGGTAACGCCTGCGGACCAGGCCACCTTCTCGCGTCTTCTCCGCGAGCCGGAAGCTCGGCTGGAAGAAGTTCACGAACAAGCGCATCGACTTGTAGAGGCGCATCAGGGCCTCGGCCGCCGCCAGCCCCTCGAAGCGCCGATACCCGACCATCCTGCGCACGATCGCGCCGTTCTTCTGTTCGATGTGCGCCTGATCGTTCTTCCGATAAGGGCGCGAGCGCGTGAACATCACGTTCGCCTTCTCGCACCAGGTCTTGATCGTCTCGTTGATGAAGACGGTATCGTTGTCGGTGTCGAAGCCGAGCAAGGGGAACGGCAGTCCCTCGCGCACCACCGTCATCACCTCGCCGAGAAGCTCCTGCTCGCGATAGAGCAGCGGCGCGCACTCGGTCCAGCCGGTGGCGATGTCGGTGAGGACCAGCGTCTGCACGAAGCTGCCGCACGTCGACGGGCCGCTGTGCGCCACGAGATCGGCTTCTATGAAGCCGGGCGCGGGATCGCCCCAGTCCGCGTAAGTGCGGATCGGCACCGAGCGCCGGATCGCCGGCGAACGCGCCACCCGCCGCCGCCCGGGCCCACCCCGGCGCGCCGGCGCCAGCAGCCGGTCGATCGTGGCCGCGCTGACCGTCTCGAGCCGGGCGCGCACCTCGATGTCGAGCGCGAGGTGGCCGTGACGCTCCATTGCCGCAAGCAGCATCGGGATCAGCGGTTTCAGCCGCTTGCCGCAGATCCGGTCCGAGGCCTCCCACAGCAAGATCAGCGCCTCGCGTACCGCCTCGTCGTAGAGCCGCCGCTCGGGTCGCGGCCGTAACCTATCGGGCCGCGTCGTCGTCCGCAGCATCCGGGCGGCGTGCTTGCGATGGTAGCCCGTCACCGAGGCGAACTCTGTCAGTATACGCCCCTTCTCACGCCGGCCTGCCTCTCGATACCGCGCCGTCAGCGCCTCGAGCAACTCGTCCCGCGGCGTCATGCTCACCTGCCTCAAACCCGCCTCCGGTACCGCCATGTTCGGAAGCAGTCCTAATGAGGCAACGGCCCATACTTCAGAAACAGATCAGGTGAGGCAATGCGCCGGTCAACAAGGTTGACGCTCACCAGACGAGCCCTATTACCCACAGGCGCTGGCCCCATGCTTGCCGTATGGGCAGACGCTCGTGCCGGGCGGTCATGCTGGCGGTCGCCGAGATGTCTGTGTGCGGTGTCTCGACCCGCGATGCCGAGCGGGTCATGGCCGAATTCGGCTTGAAGAGCCTGTCATCGACCCAGGTCAGCCGTGCCACCAAACTGCTCGATGACGAACTGGATGCCTGGCGTGGCCGAACGCTCGGTGAGGTTCGATCTCTCTTCTTGGACGCTCGCTACGAGAAATCCCGGCAGCACGGTGTCGTACGTGACGCTGCCGTTCTGTCGGCAATCGAAGGCCAGGAGGCCTTCGATCCGATCTTTGGAAGGGACAGGGCCAGCAGGCCCTGGAGGCGAGGGTCGGTCCAGATGGCCGCCGCCGTATTCTCGGTGTATCGGTTGCCGTCTCCGAGGCCGAAGTCCACTGGCGGGCCTTTTTGGAAGACCTGGTTGCGCGCGGCATGCGCGGCGTCCAGTTCGTCACCTCCGACGATCATGCCGGCCTCGAAACCGCCCGCAAGGCCGTGCTGGGCGGCGCCGTCTGGCAACGCTGCCAGTTCCACCTGGCGCAGAACGCCATCCATCATGCCGCCACGACAGCGATCCGCGAACGCATCGGCGGCCAATCGCGCGAGATCTGCAATGCCAAAAACCTCGGCGAAGCCGATCGCATCAAGGCGCCAGAGCTGGCCGCTTGGCTCGAGGTCGCCATCCCCGAAGGCCTCGCCGTCTTCACCCTGCCAGAGCACCACCGCAAACGCATGCGCACCTCCAACCCGATCGAACGCTCCATCAAGCAGGAGCTCAAGCGACGGACCGTCAGAGCCCGTCCGAAAAGTTGCT
>JACCZQ010000546.1 GCA_013695905.1 Chthoniobacterales bacterium | reverse complement strand
ATCCAGCTCGACGTGCAGTTTCTCGAATCTGCTGCCGGGATTCCCGGAGGCGCCGCGACCACGTAGCTCCTGCGTGACGGCGGGTCCGGCATGTTCGCGGAATTCCCGGTCAAGCGCCTGGCGGGCGCGGAAATCATGCTCCGGCATAGTTTATGTTCATCTGAACGTCTAGCGTTGTCCAACACATTGAGCGATGATCCGCTCCGCCGCAGCGCACCCGGAGGGGTGGTCGAGTGGTTGATGGCTCCGGTCTTGAAAACCGGCAGAGCGAAAGCTCTCGTGGGTTCGAATCCCACCCCCTCCGCCAGCTAATTTTCGATGGGGGATTCGCGATTTTCGATTGCGAGCACTCGCCACCGCGCGACGACGAACGCCACCGTCACGCCGAGAACCGCGGCGGCAATCACGTCGGAAAAGTGATGCGCGCCCACATACATTCGGGCGAAGCCGATCAGCAGCGGGATGGGGAGAAACAGGAGCCCCACCCGCCAGCTTGCGCACGCCAGCGTCGCAAAGAAGGCGGTGGAAGCGGCGGTGTGGCCGGAGGGAAACGCGTGGTACTTCGAGCTGAGCCGCGGCCCGTTCCAGCCGGCATCCACCTGCACACTCGGGCGTGCGCGGCCCGCGCCGATCTTGATGGCGCGGTTCAGGATGCCCGCCAGCGCGCACGCCACCAGCATCGCGATGAAGATCTGCCGCCAACGGCGGTGGCCGAGCAGGTGCGCAATTCCCGCGGCGAGCAACCCTGCCACGACATGGGAATACCAGTCGCCCCACCAGCTGACGCTGCGCATGAAACTCCGCAGCGGCCTCGTCTGGCTCGCCCGCATCCACTCCAGCACGGCGGCGTCGAACCAGAAGGCGAGCCCCAACGCGACGCTCGCGACGAGGAGACTCACCAGCAGCCAACCAACTGCGCTGCGCCTCATTCGCGAAAATCCCATTTGTGTTTCACGATGCCGCATCTTTGAGTCCGAGCTTGGATCCTGCAACTCCGATAAATTGCGCACACGCGACGAAGGTCGGTGTCCGCAATTTCGTGCTGCTGTTTGTCGGCTGCGTCTTGTTCCACGCCGCGGGCACCTGGTCGCTCCCGCTGATCGACCGCGACGAGCCGCGCTTCGCGGAGGCGTCGCGCGAGATGCTGGAGCGCGGCGACTACGTCGTGCCGTATCTGAATAACCAATACCGGTTCGACAAGCCGCCGCTGATCTACTGGCTGCAAAGCACCTCCTATCGCGTTTTTGGCGAGAGCGATTTCGCGGCGCGTTTTCCGTCGGTCATCGCGGCCGCGTTCACGGCGGTGCTGCTCCTGGCGTGGGGGAGACGGATCGGCGGAGAACGCGTCGGTTGGTGGGCGGCCATCATGTTCACGATCTGCCTGCAGACGTTCATTCACGCGCGCGCCGCGGTGGCCGACATGTGGCTGGTGCTGTTCATGACCGCGGCGCATTGGGGCGGATACGAGCTGCTGCGCGACCGGCTGGGCGGCGCCGGCGCAGTGCAGGAGACGCCGACGCCGCAACGCCGCTGGTGGTGGCTGTTCTACCTCTCGCTCGCGTTCGCGTTTCTGACGAAGGGACCGATTGGCTGGACGCCGCTGCTGGCGCTCTGCGTCATGCGGTTCGTCCTTCCCCGAAAGCTTTCGGGGCTGAATCGCCGGTTCCTCTTTGTGACCGGTCTGCTCTTCATGCTGTCGCTGGTCGCGGTGTGGGGCATCCCTGCGCTCGTCCGGACGCAAGGGGAGTTCTTCAACATCGGCATCGGCAAGCACGTGGTGGCACGCTCCGTCGTCGCGATGGAGGGCCACGGCAGCCGAACAATCGGCGGCTGGGTGCTGGCGCTGCCGTTCTATTTCCTGCTGGTGTTTGTCACGTTTTTTCCGTGGTCGATCAAGCTGCCGTGGCTCGCCCGGAAGCTCTGGCGGAATCGCGACCCCCTCGACAATTATCTCATCGCCGGTGCCGCGGTGATCTTCCTCATCTTCACGCTGGTGAAAACGAAGCTGCCGCACTACACCCTGCCGGCGTTCCCATTGCTCGCGCTGCTGCTGGCGCGTGCGCTCTCCCGACAACCGAACGCGGAGCGATTCGTCCGCCGCACCGCCATCGTCCTCGGCACAATCGGCCTGCTCGTGGCGCTCTCGACGCCGCTGCTGGCGCGCTATTCGCCTTCGCTGCAGCTGATGCGGCTGGCTCGCGCCGATCTGCAGCCGGAGATGGAGTTCGCCGGCTTGCACTACAAGGAGCCGAGTCTTGTCTGGTACTTCCGGAAGCACGTGCACGGCTATATGGCGGACGTTGATTACGACCGCGTGGGCCCGTTTATGCAGCAAGCAGGGCCGCGGTTTGTGGTTCTCCCGACAGCGTCAATTCCCCGCGCGTTCCCGGCAGTGCCGCCGGAGTGGAAGAGCTACAGCACGCGCGGGTTCAATCCCGCGAATGGCAAATGGGTGGAGCTGACGCTGCTCCTCAAGGCGGAATGAGCGCGCGCGGCGCTGACGGTTGCGGAACGCGGCTGCTCTGTTACCCGTTGGGCAGATGATCACGTTCCTCGCGGGCAAGCTCGCCGCTGCGCTGCCGACGCAGGCGATCGTGGAGGTGAACGGCGTCGGCTACGAGCTGCTCATCCCGCTCTCGAGTTACGATCGGCTGCCGGTGGTGGGGCAGCCGTTGCAGATTCTCACCCATCTGCATGTGCGGGAAGACGCGCACATCCTTTATGGCTTCATGAGTGCAGCGGAGCGCGACTTGTTCCGGCTGCTCGTCAACAACGTCAGCGGCATCGGCCCGAAGCTGGCGCTGGCGGTGCTCAGCGGGATGAGTGTCGGCAATTTCAAAAGCGCGGTGGTGAATGGCGAGGTCGCTTCTTTGGCGAAGATCAGCGGCCTCGGGAAGAAAACCGCGGAGCGAATCGTGCTGGAGCTGAAGGACAAACTCGGAGTGGCGGCGGCGTGGGAAGTGGCGAGTGCGACGCACGCGCCGAGCGCGGCGGAGTCGCAGGCGAACGAGGCAGTCCTGGCGTTGATCGCGCTCGGCTACAAGCAAGTGGATGCGCACAAGACGGTGCGTGAGCTGCAGGAGAAGCAGCCCGAGGTGAAGGGGGCCGAGGAGCTGGTGAAGATGGCGTTGAAGAAGATGGCGAGCGGGAGATGACGGGACCGCAGAAGAAACGTCCAACGTCCAACGTTCAACGTTCAACTTTTCAATTCAGAAGCTACGTGGCACGCCATCTCTGATTTGAAGCGTTGGACGTTGAGCGTTGAACGTTGAACGTTTCCCCCTCCTCAATCCTGCGATGCCTGTTGAACTCTCCTCCCTCCGCGCCGCATTTCCCGCCGAGGGATTATTCGCGGAGAAAGATTGGCTCCTCTCCCCCGAGCCCTTTCCAATAGACCCAGTCCTCGCGAAGGATCTGGAGCGTCTGGGGCATCAGCTGTTCGTCTTCCAACGCGCGTGTAATCAGCTCTACCATCAAAGCGTCAAAGGAAAGCAGCCGGAGTGGGTGGCGCAGTATCTCGATGCCGGAAAACCGCCGGAGCTGGTGGCGTTCTCCCGGGAGAAGCAATTTCGAGAGGAGCTGCCGCTCGTCATCCGGCCCGACCTGGTGCTGACGGATGTTGGCTACACGATTGCGGAGATTGATTCGGTGCCGGGCGGAATCGGGCTGACCGGCTGGCTGAATCAAACCTACTCCTCGTTAGGCGCGGAGGTGATCGGCGGCGGCAGTGGAATGCTGGATGGCTTCCAGTCGTTGCTGCCGGAGGGTGGCGACATTCTGGTTTCGGAAGAAGCGGCGACTTACCGGCCGGAGATGCAATGGGTGGCGGCGCAGCTGAGTAGCGCAAGTTTTCAACTTGCCGACCCAACGGAACCAAGTTCCAAACTTGGTCTACGCTGGGAAGTCGTAGCCGCCGAAACTTACGAGCCGGGGCGGGGCGGAATGTTTACCGTTTCTTCGAAATGTTCGATCTGCCGAATTTGCCGCGCATCGGTGAGTTGATGCGGGCAGCGACGGTGGGAGC
>JACCZQ010000519.1 GCA_013695905.1 Chthoniobacterales bacterium | reverse complement strand
ATCTGCACGTGCAATTTCGGATCAACGCGCCGGAACACCTCCGCGGCCGTCTCCGTGCCGGCCACGACCGCGCGTTCCCGCGCCACGATGCGGCCGAGCGCCTGCAGGCTGGGCGGCATGAAATATTGCGTCGTGATATCGCCGGGGCCGATGTCTTCGGCTAAGGCAATCCCGATTGGATCCGCGGCTGGCTCGCTCATGAATTCCCCTGCGCCTTCCGCGGCGCGCGATAAACAGATTGACCGCGGACGAATGTTTCCAGCGTGGCGTGCGGTCCGCCGCGATAAACGCAGAGCGCCAGCACATTATCCTTCGAGAGGGATGCCATGCGATCGCTGCCATAGGGCCTCAGAGCCGCGAGATCGACGACGGTCACATCCGCTTCCTTGCCGGGATCGAGCGTGCCGATCGCCGCCTGCTTGCCGAGCGCGCGAGCGCCACCTGCTGTGGCCAGATAAAATGCTTCCGCCAGCCGCAGCTGCGGGACGGCGGGATCGTGAAACGAGCGCGCTTTCTGTGCATCGACCGCGGAGCGCATCACCTGCCACATGTTCAGCTCTGGACCAGCCGCCACGTCGGAGCCGAGTCCCACCGGGATCCCGGCGCGGCGGAGCTGATCGAGTTTCATCAACCCGGAGCCGAGGAACATGTTTGAGGTGGGGCAGTGCGCGATCGCGGAGCCGGCGGCGGCGATTGCCTCGATCTCGCGCGGGCTGAGATGGATCGCGTGGCCGAGCACCATTTTGTTCGTGAGCAGCCCGGCTTTGTCGTACACGTCGGTATAATCGCGCGCCGACATGTAGAGGTTGTGCACCTTTTCGATCTCCTCGCGGTTTTCGGCGAGGTGCGTCTGCAGATAGGCGCCGTATTGCCTCGCCAGATCAGCCGCGCTGCGCATCAATTTCTCCGAGCAGGTGACGGCGAACCGCGGGCTGAACGCATACTCCAGCCGCCCGTTGGCCGCGCCGTGCCATTTCCGGCAGAGCCGCTCGCTTTCCAACACAGAGACGGAGAGGATTTTCTTCGGTTGGAGGGTGCCGTAGGAGCCGAGATCCATCATCATCTTGCCGAGGATGATGCGGAGGCCGCTCTCCTGCGCCGCCTCGAACGCAACGTCGGTACTATCCTCGAAGATGGCGGAGTAAACCATCGCTGTGGTGGTGCCGTGCCGCGCCAGGTCGCGGAAAAACAGCGGCGCCTCCACGCGCGCCTTCGCGCTGCTGAACTCGCGCTCGACCGGGAAAATATTCTCGCGCAGCCACGGGAGCAGCTCGTTTTGGCCGCGGGCGACGGCGGGATATTGCGGCAGGTGCGTGTGGCAGTCGATCAGTCCCGGGAACACGGCGACGTTGCCGTGATCGATCCAGGTCAACCCTGCGGCGCGCGGGGAGCGGCGGAGTTCCTGATAGTTGCCGACGGCGACAATCCGCTCCTTCTCGATGATGACGGCTCCATCCGGCCGGCCGCGGAGGGTGCCGAACTCGGGCGCGTCAATGACGAAGCCGCGAATGCCAAAGAGGTGCTGTTCCATTGCGTCGGGGGTTGAGCACCACACCAGACGCTCGGGCCGCTGGCAACCTCAGAGTTGAGGCGGGACCGGGACAAAAAAAAGATCCGGGCAGCGCACGTCGGAGAAACAACAAGATACGAAAAACGTGCAACCGCCCGAATCGCCTTAACCTGAATAGTGAGACAGTGGTCGCGGCGTGCCGTTCAAGTTTTTTTCAGAAATGTTAGAAACCGGTTGATTTCGCCTTTTTTGGGCGATTTCACGGAGCCGGGTCAGGGGCACAAAGCTACAGCAGCAGCTCGCCCTGCGACACGGTGCCGAGCTTCGCCTGCTCATCGCGCACCTCCTGGAGGAGCGACTTGAACTCGCACTTTTCCAGCAGGTCCAGCAGCGCAGGGTATTCGGGTTTAATCCGCAAGTCGTCGAGCGGGACCGGCAGCGGAGTGTCGCAGTCGAGCGCCACCATCTTGCGATTCTGCAGGATCTGCTCGCGGGCGGCGGTGAGTTTCTCGCGGGTGCGGACGCTTTTTACCTTGTCGAGATTCTGCAGCAACGCCTCCAGGTTGCCGTGTTCCTGCAACAGCGCAGCCGCTGCTTTGCGGCCAATGCCGGCGCCGGGGATGTTATCGACGGAGTCGCCGGCAATCGCCAGGACGTCGCCGATCAAGGTGGGCGGCACGTTCCATTTGGCGATCACTTCCTGCTCGCCGAGGAGCGCGTAGGCATCTTTCGGCGAAACGAGGTCCGCCTTCGCGGTGGTGTAAACCTTCACCTTCTCGGTCACGAGCTGGAAGAGGTCTTTGTCGTTCGTGGCGAGCACCACCTCCCAGCCGCGCCGGGCCGCGGCGATGGCGTAGCAGCCCATGAGATCGTCGGCCTCGGTGTTGGGGAGCGAGATGTTTTTGAAGCCCATGGCGCTGGTGAGTTGCTCCTGGATGAGGTGGAGCTGCGGCACCATCGGCGCTGGCATTTCTTTGCGCGTTTCCTTGTAGGCAGGCTGCAGCTCCACGCGGCGCGCAGGCATGCCCTGGTCCCAGAAGACTGCGCCCAGCTCCGGCTGCAGATCTTTCAGCATGCGCCGGACGGTTTTGGCGAAGCCATAGATGGCGTTGGTGGGTTCGCCGCGGGAATTCGAGAGATTTTGAATCGCGAAGAAGGAGCGGTAAACGTAGTAATGCCCGTCGATCAAAAGCAGCTTCATTTCTGAGAGAGGATTCACCGGATCGAGGGGATTTGAAAGACTGGAAGGACGGGGGCGTATTCCTATCTCACTCCCCGAACGCTCGCCGCGCCGGCCCGAGTTGCCATCGGGACGAAGG
>JACCZQ010000400.1 GCA_013695905.1 Chthoniobacterales bacterium | reverse complement strand
GAGTTCATCCGTGCGGAAGGGGTGCAAGCCGTGCGGCGCTATATCTGCGGATATGGCGGCGGCTCACCCGGCAGCATCACCACGCCCTACCTCGAACCGATCATTTTTGAACCGAAACTGAAAGTCGCGGTCACGCTCGAGTTTGAAAACAAACAGGCGAACAAGCTCGGGATGCCGCTGCCGAAAGGACGGTGGCGCTTCTACCGGCGCGACAGTGACGAGCAGGTGGAGTTCACGGGGGAGAACGAGATCGATCACACCGCACGCGACGAGACGGTGCGTGTTTTGATTGGCCACGCCTTCGATCTGGTGGCGGAGACGAAGCGCACGAACTTCGCGGTCAACAATCCGAAACGCACCGCGGAAGAGTCATTCGAGATCAAGCTACGGAATCGCAAGAAGGAGCCGGTGGAGATCGTCGTGCGGGAACATCTCCCGCGCTGGAGCAGCTGGGAAATCGCGGCGCACTCGGAGCAGTTCACGAAGAAGGATGCGCAGACGATCGAGTTCGTCGTTCCCGTGAAGCCCGACGAGGAGCGAATCGTCACCTACACCGTTCGCTACGTGAACCTGCCGCAGCCGCCGTTGTAGCTAACGCTTCGCGCGGAACTTCACCTCGGGGAAGCGCCCGAAGTCAGCGTCCTGCGTCCAAATCGTGGCGCCAAATGCTCGCGCTGAGGAAAGAATGATGCTGTCAGCCATCGGCAGCTTCTCGGCACGGCTCAAGCGGGCGGCGGGTAAGGCAAGACTGGCGTTCAATTCAACCACGTGCCCTTGCTGCAGGACGGAGACAGCCTGAAGACCTGCGTAGTCGTCCCGCTGAGCTGCGGCTACTTGGTAGACTTCATAGAGAACCACCGTCGGCACGATTAGTTCTCCCACCTTCTGCACTGCTGGTGCAAAGAAATCCGCGTTAGGACCATCTGCGAAGTACTCGAGCCACGCCGAGGAATCGACCAGGTTCACACACGGTCCCTTTCCCGGGGAACAGAGGTGTCGATGCCACGAAGAAAGCCGCGCATCTGCTTCGATGAGCGCACCGGCAGCAATTCAATGCGTCCATCGTGTTCCAGCACGTCGAAGGTGGTGCCCGGCTGTAGCTTGAGCGATTCGCGGACTTCTTTTGGAATCACGATCTGAAACTTAGGGGATAGAGTGGTTCTGCTCATGATCGATCACGTTATCGTAAAACGAGGGGCCGATCAATCCTCCGAGCACGCGCTGCGTAGCTGCGCGGGTCGGCTATTCCCACTCGATTGTGCTCGGTGGCTTGCTGGAGATATCGTAGCAGACGCGGTTCACGCCCTTCACTTCGTTGATGACGCGGGTCGAGATCCGCGCCAGCAGCTCATAAGGGAGCCGCACCCAATCAGCCGTCATTCCGTCCTGGCTCTCCACCACCCGGATCGCGATGGTGTTTTCATACGTGCGCTGATCGCCCATCACGCCAACCGACCGCACTGGCAGCAGCACCGCGAATGATTGCCAGACGCGATAATACCAATCCGACGCCTTCATCTCGCTCACCACGATGGTGTCCGCTTCGCGCAAAATGCGAAGCCGTTCGTCCGTCACCTCGCCGAGAATCCGCACCGCCAGGCCAGGCCCCGGGAACGGCTGCCGATAAACGATTTCCTTCGGTAACCCGAGCTGCAGCCCCGCGTCGCGGACCTCGTCCTTGAAGAGCTGCCGCACCGGCTCCACCAGCTCGAAGTGCATCTTCTCCGGCAGACCGCCGACGTTGTGATGGCTCTTGATGACGTGGGCTGGGTTCCCGCCGATCGCCACGCTCTCGATGACATCGGGATAGAGCGTGCCCTGGGCAAGGAAACGGTAACTGTGACCTTCCACCCCCGCGGCGCGGTCCTCCTCCAGCAGCTCCGCGGTCGCATGCTGAAACACGTCGATGAACTCATTCCCGATCAGCTTCCGCTTCTGCTCCGGATCGGTAATCCCGCGCAGCTTTGAGAGAAACCGCTCCGACGCGTCCACGTATTTGAGTTTGATGTGAAAATTCGCGCCGAACACCCGCTGCACCATCTCCTCCTCGCGCTCGCGGAGGAGTCCGTTGTTCACAAAAATGCAGGTGAGCTGATCGCCGATCGCCTTGTGCAGCAGCGCCGCGACGACGGATGAATCCACGCCGCCGCTGAGCCCCAGCACCACCTTTTCCTCTCCCACCTGTCGCCGCACGCGCGCACAGGCGTCGTCGATGAACGAACCCATCGTCCAATCCATCGCGCAGTGGCAGATGCCGTAAACGAAGTTCTGGATGATCTCTTTCCCACGGGGTGTGTGCGCTACCTCGGGGTGAAATTGCAGGCCGTAGAGATGTTTCGCCGGCTCCTCGATCGCGGCGTAGGGGGAGTTCTCCGTGTGCGCCGCGGCACGAAACGCCGGGGGCAACTCCGAGACTTTGTCGCCATGGCTATTCCAGATATCGAGCTGCTCGCCGATGCCTTCGAACAACCGGGAGCCGGGCGCGATGTGCAGCATGCTCGGCCCGTACTCGCGACGCGCGCTGTATTCCACGCGCCCGCCGAGATGTTGCGCGATCAACTGCATCCCGTAGCAGATGCCGAGGACGGGAATGCCTAACGAGAAGATCTCCGGATCGATCTGGGGAGCGTCGTCCTCATAAACGCTCGAGGGGCCGCCGGAGAGCACGATTCCATTCGGCCGCGCCGCCGCGACTTCTGCCGCCGGAATGTCGAAGCGGACAATCTCCGAATAGACCTGGCACTCCCGGATGCGCCGGGCGATGACTTGCGTGTATTGCGAGCCGAAGTCGAGGATGAAAATCTTCGAGTGGGCCGAGGCCGTGGACATGGGCGGCCTTCTTAGCTCCCGCCGACTCGTCCCCGGACGTAGGGATCGTTCGAGCGATCAATCGGCCCGAGCTGGCCTTCTCCGGTGGCGCCGCGGCGGAATTGCTCTCCCACTTCCTCCGCCGTGGGACCATCCGTCGCGCAGGCGCCGAGGCAGAGTCCCGCCGCGAGAGCGAGAGCGGCGAAGGATCGGGTCACGCGAGCAAGATGGGAGATGTGCCTCCTCAATGCAAGAAAATGGAATTCCCGGGGCCGGGATTCACCGGCGCGAGTTGCATCTGAAGCCGGAACCCTGAACCCTTCTCGCACATGATCGCGCCGGAGATTCTGCTGCAGGGCTACCGGCTCGGCGTCTTCCCGATGGCGATGGAGGATGGCTTGATCGAGTGGTTCTCGCCCGATCCGCGCGGCACTCTGCCGCTGGAGCTTTTCCATGTGCCGCACAGTCTGCAGCGGGTGGTGCGGAAAGGCGTCTTCGAGGTGCGGATCGACACCTGCTTCGAGCGGGTGATGCGGCGTTGCGCTGAGCGGAGCGAGACCTGGATCAACGATGAGATCATCGCGAGCTACACGCAGCTGCATGAACTCGGGCACGCCCACTCCGTCGAGACGTGGCGGGAGGGGAAGCTGGCGGGCGGGTTGTATGGGGTCTCGTTAGGCGGCGCATTTTTTGGCGAATCGATGTTCCACGAAGTCACCGATGCTTCGAAGGTGGCGCTCTGCGCGTTAGTGGATCGGCTGCGGGCGCGGAAATTCATCCTGCTCGATACGCAATGGCTCACGCCGCACCTCGAGCAATTCGGTGTGACCGAGATTTCCCGGCGCCACTACATGCACCTGCTGGGCCGCGCGGTGACATTGCAGCGGGAATTCGCGCCAGCGTGAAAGCTCCTTCTGGCATGCCCGGACGCGTTCGCTCTTGCTCGGGTGCAGTAATTTTGCATAGTGACGCCCCGGCTGAGATCCCACCTTGCGTGAGAAATCAGTCGAGCGATGGCTGAGTAGCTCAGTTGGTAGAGCAGAGGACTGAAAATCCTCGTGTCGGGGGTTCAATTCCCTCCTCAGCCACTCCCCGTTTTCTCTCTGTAAAACGGCTAATTTTCCCTCGTAAAACACCTCCTCGGCGAAAAGCCCGAAAAGGAAAGAAAACGCATGTTTCGGAAAGAAAAGTGTCATGCAGTGTCATGCATGACGCCTGCATGACAAGGCCCCCTTTTCAGGGGTGCCCCTGCTGCGCTCTACGGGCGGCCCCCGCCATCCGTCGCTTTGCCTTTTTGCGGCGCGAAGTTTCGGATAAAAGCGCTTGCATGCCTTTCTTCTGCCCCGCATCTTCTTCGTAGAGTTGCATTCGGACGTGCGCCCTTGGGCGTCACATACGGACAGCAAAAGCTTCTGGCC
>JACCZQ010000489.1 GCA_013695905.1 Chthoniobacterales bacterium | reverse complement strand
GTGGTGTCACGCCGCTTATCCCGCGAAATTCAGCGGCGGTGAAGCTGGGCGATGTGGCCTTGAAAGGAAAGGTTCTCCTCGAGACGAGCGCGCCGGAAGTGGAGGAAATCTTCGGCAGCACCGAGTGGAAAATCATCGACACCGGCGGCGGCTTGCGACGATGGCAACTCGATCTTTACTGGGGCGAAGACGAGCCGCGCGCACCCGACAGTCTCGGCCGCCCGCGCGGAACCGAATTCGAATACGCGTACTCGGAAGTAAAGATTTCCACCGCACCCGCGAAAGAGCAGGATAAGGAACAACAGGACGACACCGATGGCTGATTTACTCGTTAAACTTTACGACCTGCCCCCGTCCGCCGCGCAACCAGATCCACAACTGCCGGGCACGATCCGCCGCGCGTTCGCGGCGGAGCGCCGCCTCATTTGCGATTGGGTGGCGACGGCGTTCGGCAGCGGTTGGGCGTCGGAATGTGAGGCGGCCTTCGCCCGTTCCCCTGCCACCTGTTTCATCGCGCGCGACGCCTACGAGCTGGTGGGGTTTGCCTGCTACGATGCCACGGCGCCGGGGATGTTCGGACCAATGGGAGTGCGGCCGCAGGATCGGAAGCGGGGGTTTGGTCGTGCGTTGCTCCTCGCTTCGCTGCACGATATGTCGGTGCGCGGTTACGCGTATGCGGTGATCGGCGGCGCCAGCTCGCTGAAGTTCTACCAGCAGGCGGCGGGGGCGACGGAGATTCCCGATTCTACGCCCGGCTTCTACCGTGGGATGTTGCGCCTGCGCGGCACCTAGAAGCTGGCCCGCGCCTGGCCTCGATGTTGAAACAAGCGATTCTCGTTCTCCTCGCGGCGCTCGTGTGGGTGCCGCACTCCGAAGCCTACGGGCCGAACGGCCATCGCATCGTGGGTGCGATCGCGGACGAGCGGCTGGCGAATACCGAGACGGGTCGCAGGATTCGCTCGCTGCTGGAGGGATTCAGCCTCGAGAAAGCCGCGGTTATCCCCGACGAAATCAAAGGCTGGGATGAAAAAGGCGTCGATGCGGAGGGGATCTTCCGTTACAAGGCGCGGCCGAAGATGGACGAGCAGCTCGCCGCCTTCTGGCGCGCGAATCCGCCGACCTACTACATGGATTCGGAGGCGCCGAATCACCATTGGTTTCACTACACGGATGTGCCGATCGAGGGCGACCAGCTTTACGCCGATGGAAAGGTCGGCCGCTCGAAATGGGACATCGTGCAAATTATCACCTACTGCGTCCGCGTGCTGCAGGGCGACGAGCCGGAGGATAATCCGCGCAAGATCACCAAGCCGATCGCGATCGTGCTCCTCGCGCACATGGTCGGCGACATTCACCAGCCGTTGCACGTCGGGGCGCAGTTCTTCGATCGCTCCGGGAATCCAGTGGACCCGGAGAAGCACCAGCCGGCGTTCGACCATCACGGCGCGAACACGATTATCTTCCGGCATTCGCCCGAGCTGCGGGAGCGGACCGGCCAGCGGCAGACGAAGCTGCACGGCTTCTGGGATAACCAGGCGGTGGCGCTCAGCCTCCCGAAGCTGACGAAGCAGATGGACAAGAAGGAGAAGCGTGAGCTGACGAATCACGCCCGCTGGCAGCTGGTGAAACGTTTCTCCACCGAAGAACCGAAGAACTGGCGCATGCCCCCGGAAATGCCGCTCACGGGCTACGCGGAAGCGTGGGCAAACGACATCCTGCCGGTGGCGCGCGAGGCGCACGAGCGGCTGGAGTTCATCGACGTGGAGATAAAGATCGACCATCGCGATCGTGAGCTCGCGCACGGCTTTGCGGAAGAGAAGAAAACGGCGGACGGCATTCCGTATCACGAATGGGCGGCGGCCGTGGTGCAGGAGCAACTGCACCGGGGCGGCTGGCGTCTCGCTGATTTGCTCGAGAAGGCCATGAAGTGAAACCGCGCCCGCAGCCTCCCGCAAAATAATTCGCTTCCGGCGCAGGGAACCGGAAGCGTGAAGAGTCACTCACACCCGATTCAATCCACAGAATGAGTGGCCCCAACGAAGAAGCACCGCGCGAACCCGAAGCCGCTGGTGCGTCGCAGGAGACAGAAACGCGCGCCGAATCGCAGCGGCGGCGGCCGCGTTTGCTGGACCGCCCGTTCGATGTGCGGTCGGTGGCGCTGACCGGTCTTTTCATTCTCGCCCTCTTCTACACGATATATTTCATGCGCGCGGTGCTCCTGCCGCTCGTGCTCGCTTTGCTCCTCAGCTATCTCTTCCGGCCGCTCGTTCGGTCGCTTTCGAGGATGGGCCTTCGTCCGGCGCTCGGTGCGGCGATCCTCCTTTCTATCGTCGTCGCCATGCTCAGTTACGGCGTTTCCTATCTCGCCACGCCGGCGGCGGACTGGCTCGAGAAGGCGCCTTACGGGATGCAGCAATTGCAACAAAAGCTCCTCCCGCTGAAGCGCCCCATGGAGCAGATGGCGCAAGCCAGCGGCGAGATTGATAAGCTCACCCAATCTGAAGGCACGGAGCCGGTCCGCACTGTGGAGGTAAAGAAGGACAGCGTCGCCAGCACGCTTTATCTCCGCACGCCGCAGTTCCTCGTCAGCGTCGTGCTGCTCCTCATCCTGCTCTACTTCCTCCTCGCCTACGACGAAGTTTTCCTCGCGAAGGTGATCAGGCTCATGCCGCGCCTGGAGGACAAAAAGCGCGCCGTCTCCATCGCGCACGACATCGAGTCGCAAATCTCGCGTTACCTGCTCACGATTACCCTCATCAACATCGGCCTCGGCATCGTCGTCGGCACCGCCGTCGGTTTTCTCGGGCTGCGCAATCCCGTCATGTGGGGCGTGCTCGTGGTGCTGCTTAACTTCGTGCCTTATCTCGGCGCGCTCACCGGCATCATCTGCATGACAATCGGCGCCATCCTCAGCTTCGACAGCCTGAGCTACGCGATGATTTTCCCCGCCGTCTATTTCATCTGCACGACGATCGAGGGCAGCGTCGTGACACCGATGGTGATGGGCCGCTCCCTCACGTTAAACCCGGTGCTGATCCTCCTTTCACTCACTTTCTGGGGCTGGATGTGGGGCATCGCAGGTATCATCCTGGCGGTGCCTATCCTCGCCGCGTTCAAGATTTTCTGCGCGCACATCAAGGAGATGGAGCCGATCGCGGAGTTTTTGAGTTAAAATCTGCGGAAGTGCTGCTGTGCGTTATCGATTGGAGATTAAGCAGGCAGCGCGAGAGCAGTTGCAAGCCTGGTGTGCCTCTGGAGCAAATCAGGGCCGAACTCGATCTTGATTGATCGCGAACGCGTTCAGCGACGCGAGCGTTTCAGCGGGGAGCGCGTTCGCGACGCGCTTCGATCAAGCGAAGGCTGAGCTGAGCTACTCTTTTCGCGGCGCGATGATGTTATCCGAGCCGGCGTTGTAGGTCGCCATGCGATCGATCCGGCCGGAAGCGTCGCGCAGGAACTCCACGGCAGTGCCGGCGAGCTCCTGCACCCGGAAATAGGTGCCCCGCACCGGGACCAGGTGTCGGGTCGTCCCAAGCGCGCTGATTTGCAGCACGTTGTCTTCGCGCAGCAGAATCGTGACCGGCACGCCGCCGCTGTCGTATTCGCCCGTGAGCTGCTCCAGGAATTTCCGCTCCAGCATTTCGGCCGGAGGCTGTTTGGCGAAGACGATCGGCTCCACGTTCGGCTCCAGCGCAATGGCGAGGCTTGTCACGTCACCGCTCCGGTCGGTGTGAAACTGCACCCGCGTCAGCTCGATCGGGTTCAGCCGGTCCGCGGGGGTCTGGAACGATTCGAAATGCCAGTGCTCCAGCGGCGCGCTGAATTTGTTATACCCAAGCGTGAGTTGCTCCTGCTCCAGCCCGATGCGCACCGGTCCGTAACCCGGGTGGCGGTACTCGCCGGCATATTCCGTGAGCGGGTGCGCCGGTTTTGTATTCGGTTTGCGATCGGTGACGCCGGCGGCTTTGGCCGCATCTTCCCCGGCGAAGCCTTTCTCTTCCATCTCCCGATGGCGCGCCAGCAGGCCCGCGCTCTCCATGCCTGACAAGCGGTCGATGATTTCATACGGGAGTGCATCGCGCAGCCGGGTGTGGCTGCGATTCGCCAGCACCATCACGCCGATTTTTTTCGAAGGCACCATCACGAGCAACGCGCTGGCGCCTTCGAGATTTCCACCGTGATGCGCGATCTCCACGCCGCGATAGCTCTGCACAAAAAGCCCCATCCCGTAGCTGCGATAGCCGAAGAGATCGCTGAAGGGGTCCGGCCCGACCGGCATCTGCGGCTGCATCATCGCGCGCACGTCCGCCTCCAGCAGCACGCGTTTTCCTTCAAACATTCCGCCGTTCAGCATCATCCGCAGATAACGCGCCATCTCCGCGACGGAGGAATTGATCTGCCCCGCGGGCGCGATCGCCTCGGGCGATTCGGTTTCGGTGCGCACCAGCTGGCGCTCGTTATTGAGCTGATAGGCGAGTGCGTGGTCCGCATCCTTGTGCATGGCGGCGATCCGGAAATTCGATCGCTTCATCCCGAGCGGCGCGAAGACGGCGTGCTGCACCAGCTCCTCCCAGCTGCGGTCCGCGAGGCGCCCGGCAAGATAGCCCGCGGTCATGTACATCAGGTTGTTGTATTGATA
>JACCZQ010000420.1 GCA_013695905.1 Chthoniobacterales bacterium | reverse complement strand
CAGCAGGCGGAAGTCGTCACCTCGATCAGCGACGTCACCCCGCGGGTGCAGACCGCCCTTGGCAAAAAGACCGGCGCCGAGCTCGCCAAAGCGCGCGACGCCGAAATCGCGGCCATCGAGACCGAGTCGTGCACCGACAAGGAGAAAGAGCGTTGCCAGGTGGTGACGCTCTACGGCGGCGGGCAGTATAAGCTTTATCGCTTCCGGAAGTATTCCGACGTGCGGCTCGTCTGGGCCCCGGAACAACAGGCAGCATTCTTCGGCGGCGATCCCGATAACTTTAATTTTCCGCGCTACAATCTCGATGCCGCTTTCCTCCGCGTTTACGAGAACGACAAACCGGCTGCGACCCCGCAGTTCCTGAAGTGGAACCCCCGCGCGCCAGAAGCCGGCGAGCCGACCTTCGTGGTCGGCAATCCCGGCAGCACTCAGCGACTCTTCACCACTTCTCAGTTCAACTTCCGCCGCGACATCTATTTCCCCACGTTGATACCGCTCACGGCCGAGTATCGCGGGCGTCTCCTCGCCGAGATGACTGATGACGCCGAGAAAACCCGCACCGGGAACGACCGCCTCCACAGCGTCGAGAACAGCTACAAAGTTTTCATCGGCCAATCGCAGGCGCTGCGGGACGAGGAATTCCGCGACCGACTCAGCAAAGCCGAAAGCGAGCTACGCAATCGCGTCAAAGGCAAAAAGGAAATCGGCGACCCGTGGAGCGAGATCGACCAGGCGGTCGCGAAGTTCCGCCCTTACTTCACCGAGTATTTCATGCTTGAGGAACGCCCCGGCTGGCGCACCGACCTCTACATGTTTGCACGCGAGCTGGTCCGCAGCGCCATCGAGCGCGACAAGCCAGCCGCCGACCGCCTCCCGGCCTATTCCGAGTCGCGTCTGCCGTTGCTCGAGAAACAGCTCACCGACGAGAAGCCGAGCTATCCCTGGCTCGAAGAGATGACGATGTCGTTTTGGCTCTCGAAAACCCGCGAGCTCCTCACCGCCGATGATGCGCGCGTGAAGGAATTGCTCGGCAAGGAATCGCCGGAGCAGCTTGCGAAGCGCCTCGTCTCCGGGACGAAACTCGGCGAGGCGAGCGTGCGCAAGGAGCTGTGGAACGGCGGCCTCAAAGCCGTGCAAGCCTCGCAAGATCCGATGATCCAATTCGCGCTCGCGGTGGAGAAACATGCCCGTCCGATCCTCGACCGGTACCGTGCTGAATACGACGGCCCGGTCACAGTCGCGCAGGCGAAACTCGCAAACGCTCGCTTCGCCGCGTTTGGCGAGACAGTTTACCCCGACGCCACCTTCTCGTTGCGCATTTCCTACGGCGCGGTCGAAGGCTGGAACGAACGCGGGAAAGACGTGCCCTTCGCGACGCAGATGGGCGGCGCGTTCGAGCGCGCCACGGGCGCATTCCCGTACAATCTTGCGAAAAAGATGGAGGCAGCGGAAGAGAAAATCGACAAGCAGACGGTTTACAACTTCATCACCACCAATGACATCATCGGCGGCAACTCCGGTTCGCCGGTGATCGCGCGCGATGGTTCCGTTCTGGGCGCTGCTTTTGACGGCAACATCCACTCGCTTGGTGGCTCCTACGGATTCGATCAGCGGATCAACCGCACTATCGTGGTCTCCTCGGCTGCCGTGCAGGAAGCGCTCGAGAAAATTTACGTCGCTCCCGCTCTCGTGAAGGAACTCAACGACACGCCAACGTTGAAGCCTTGACGGCACCTGCACGCCTGCTGATGACGAACGCGCCGCTTATTGTGGTAGCGCGTGCGCGGGATGAGGTGATGCCGCGTCATCGTCTCATCGCGACCGCAGATCGCGCATTCACCTGAAGAACAAAAGCTGGCCACGGATTAACACGGATTAAACACGGATGGGGCAGGCCGCTTCTGAATCCGTGTTTAATCCGTGTCCATCCGTGGCTAAAAAAGATCAGCATCAGCCGCCGCGCTCGTTGCGATCCTTGAACGTCAGCTCCGCCACTCCGGATTTATCCAACTCACCCAGCCCCGCAGCGATCATCCGCTCGTATTGCTCCCTGGTTACCCTCGCCAGCGGCAGCTCCAGCCCCGCTTCCTCTGCGAGCGCCAGCGCGATACCGCTGTCCTTCGCCGCATGCGCCGCCGAGAAGAAGCAGGCGTGATCGCGGTTCTGCATGTCCTCGCCATCCGTCTGCAACACGCGCGAAGCGGCTCCGGTTTGCCCGAACACTTCGCGCAACATCGTGAGATCCAGCCCCAGTGCATCGCCGAGCCCCAACCCCTCCGCCAGCGCGGCCGTGTTGCTGTTCATCACCATGTTCACCAGCGCCTTCACCTTCGCTGCCTCACCGCTCTTGCCAATGAAACGCAATGACGCGCTGAGTTCCTTCAGCAGTGGCTCGGCGCGACGAAAGACCTCCTCACGCCCACCGCACATCAGATAGAGCGAACCCTCCCGCGCCTGCGTGATGCTCGAAGCCATGCAAGCCTCCAGTGTCTGCGCGCCGGCTTTCTCCGCCAGCGCCTCCACCTCCAGGTGCACCTCGGGCGAGATCGTCGCGCAATTGATAAACAGCTTCCCTTCCGCGCTGATCAACAAATGATCGTCCCCGCTGAAGATGCTGCGCATCGCCGCGTCATCGGAGACGACGGTAAAAATCACATCCGCACCCGCCGTGACATCGCCCAGCGTTGGGCAGGCGGTGGCGCTCAGCTCCTGCGCGAGATCGGTCGCCACTTTGCGGTTCGTGTCGAAAAGTGTCGTGATGTGGAACCCCCGATCCTTCAGCCGGCGCGCCATGTTTGCGCCCATTCGCCCGAGTCCAACAAAGCCAATATTCACGAGGGAATGTTTGATGGTTGAGGTTTGAGGTTTGATTTGCTTGCTGTTCGACGGGCGGCGGTGAAGATCGCGGTGAGTTCGTTCGCTTCGGCTAACAATGGATCAATCCGCGCTGGCGCCATGAAGCCACCGTCCCGCACAAGCTCGAGCCAGTAAACCGTCTCGTCTGCTTCTTCAGCGACAACGCCCAGCTTCGCAGCGAATTCTGCCGTAGAGCGGCCACGACACGCAGCCCGATAGTTCGCGCCGATTGCGGTGCCGCTCCGAACCACCTGTTGCGCAATCGCCCGCGAACCGATGCCGTTTGGGAGCTGGTCGACGAGCTTGAAGATGCGCAGCGAGAAAGTCTTCGTCCGTGCGAGCAGCTCTGCCTTGTCCATAGCTCAAACCTCAACCCTCAAACTTCAAACCTGCAAAAAAAGGATTCTCCCGCTTCTCCTTCCCGACCGTAGTGAGCGGCCCATGTCCTGGGCAGAGGATCGTCTCCTCCGGCAGCGTCAGGATTTGTTCGAGATTATTCCGCACCGCCTCCGCGTACGAAACCGCACCGCCACCCATCGACGCCGCAAACAACGAATCGCCGACAATCGCCACCGGCCGCGCCAGTCCCGTCACCACGTAAGTCATCCCCCCCCGTGAGTGACCGGAAGTCAGCCGCGCCTCAATCGACAGCGCCCCAACCTTAAACTCCTGCCCCGCAGCGATGATGTCAGCAGCCGCGACAGTCTCATGCTCCGGCGTGTGCACCGGCGCCCCGGTATCCGCCCGCAGCCGATCAAGAGCCTCGATGTGATCCGGGTGCGCGTGCGTGAGCAGAATGAGCCGGAACGACAAATCCTCCACCGCCGCCCGCTTCAGGAGTTCACCGCAATCCGCCCCGGTATCGAACGCCACCGCCTCACGCGAAGCAGGATCCCACACGAGATACGCGTACACCGTCATGTCGCCGTAGGTGGTGTTGAACTGCGCCAGCCCGTCGATCGGCCCCACGC
>JACCZQ010000416.1 GCA_013695905.1 Chthoniobacterales bacterium | reverse complement strand
AACGTTCCAGCAGCAGCGTGTGCCGTCCATTCGCCTAACGAGAGACCCGCCGCCGCCTCGATCGGGAAGGCGCCGGCCACCTGCTGCAGTGCGGCGTAGCAGGCGAGCCCGTGCACATAGAGCGCCGGCTGACAGTTTGACGTCTTCGTCAGCTCCTCCAGCGGGCCGTTCCACGCGATCTCACTGAGCTTGCGGCCGAGGATTTCATCCGCCTGCTGGAACAGCTCGGCCGCCGCGGGAAACTCGCGCGCCAGTTCCGCTCCCATCCCGGCGGTTTGTGCCCCCTGGCCCGAGAAAAGCAGCGCGATCTTTGTCATGCGGAACTCCCTAGCCGCAATCAAGCACTGATGCGAGCAGCGATTGCGCAGGCCTGTTCGTGTCCGCGAGGGAGCGATTTCGGGTGCAGGCCGAGGGCCTCACCAAGACCCGGCGTGGCCACGCGCCGCCGTCGAACCGCACCTGCGCAGGTTGCTCAGGCCTGCATCATGAAAAACATTGCTGATGAAGGAAGATGGGCAGATCGTAAAATGTATGAAAATACACCCCTCAGTCCATAGGCCCCGTCTCGCTGGCGTGGCCGTCTTGATGGGCATACTCCTGTTCATCGGCGCAGGAACGTCCCACGCGCAGTGGAGTTCGAAACCGCCGCCGCCGCTGCCGCTTCCAGTCCTCGATCAGGGCTGGCAGGGCGCAGTCACGCTGCGGTTGAAGCTGGAGCCGAGTGGACGCGTCACAAACGTGCAAGTGACCCGCAGCAGCGGTGTTCCCGCGCTCGATGAACTGGCACGCCAGGGCGCCTCGCAATGGCGCTTAAACCCGGCTGATGTCCGCCCGTCGGACATGACCCGCGGTCGCGACCACATCATCAAGTTCTACCAGAATACGCGTGTCGGAAAACGCGTCCCGCCCGTGTCGGCGTTCTGGGTGGAACGCACGCGGTAAAATCCGGGAATGGTCACCCGCGCCGGCCATGGCCGGCGCGGAGCGGCGACCCTCCTGTCGCTGCTCCGCCCTTTATGGGTAGAGGTAGGGCGCCTGTAGGCCGAGCGGAATTCCGAGCGCCCAATAGAGCAGCAGGAATCCGGTCCAGAGAATCAAAAACGTGATCGAGAACGGCAGCATCAGCGAGACCAGCGTCCCGATGCCGGTTTTCTTCACGTAACGCTGGCAATACACCACCACGAGCGGGAAGTACGGCATCAGCGGCGTGATGATGTTCGTGGTGGAATCGCCGACCCGATACGCCGCCTGTGTCAGCTCGGGCGAGTAGCCGAGCGTCATCAGCATGGGCACGAAAATCGGGGCGAGCAGCGCCCACTTGGCTGAGGCCGAGCCGACCATCAGGTTCACGAAGGCTGTGAGCAGAATGATGCCGATCATGGTGACGGCGCCGGGCAGCGCCATCGCCTGCAAAACGCCTGCGCCTTTGAGCGCGAGCAGCGCGCCGAGGTTCGATTGGCCGAAGGCGGCGATGAACAGCGCCGCGAAGAACGCCATCACGATGTAATAACCCATCGTGCTCATGGCGTTGCTCATGCCTTTCACGATGTCGCGGTGCGTCTTCACCGTGCCGGCGACGTAGCCGTAAACCACGCCCGGAATCAGAAAGAGGAGAAAGATCAGCGGCACGATCGATTGCATCAGCGGCGCCGTGGAGGCGGTAAGCGATCCATCCGGCGAGCGGAAGACAGACGCTGGCGGTGCGGAAACGAAAAAGAGAATGGCCAGCCCGACGGCCAGCGCGGCCAGACCTGCAAACAAGCCGCGTTTCTCTTTCGGACCGAGTTCTTCCATCTTCGGCATGTCGGACGCGTCGCCGTCCACTTTCGTATCGCGCAGGCGCGGCTCGATCACTTTATCCGTCAAGAACCAGCCGAGGAGCACAATCAGGAGAGTGGAGGCAGCGGTGAAGAACCAGTTGCAGAGCGGGTTCACCAGCCGCTCTGGTGCGATAATTTGCGCCGCGGCTTGTGTGAGTCCGGAGAGCAATGGATCAAGACTCGACGGCACAAAGTTCGCGCTGAACCCGCCAGAGACGCCGGCGAACGCGGCTGCAATTCCCGCCAGTGGATGTCGCCCGGCGGCGTAAAAAATGACGCCGCCGAGAGGAATCACGAGCACGTAACCAGCGTCGGCCGCGGTGTGGCTCACGATTGCCACCAGAATGAGCATCGGCGTGAGCAGCTTCGCGGAGGTGAAGCTGAGCAAACCTTTAAGCGACGCATTGATGAAGCCGGTGTGCTCCGCCACGCCGACGCCGAGGAGCGCCACCAGCACCACGCCGAGCGGATGGAAGCTGGTGAACGTCGTCACCATGCCCGCCATAAAGGCCGCGATCGAGGTGCCGGCGAGTTGATTCTTGATCTGGATGGGCTGGCCGTTCCGCGGATCGATCTCGGAGAACTGAATCGGCGAGAGCAGCCAGGAGACAATCCAAACGAGGATCAGCAGCAGGAAGAAGAGCATCGCCGGGTCGGGCAGTTTATTCCCGACGCGCTCGATCGCATTGAGGGCGCGATCAACGAAACGTGGCGGACGATCGGGCATGCTGCCGGGCGCGCCAGTAGGCGAAGTGGTATCGGCCATAAAAAAAGGAGGTGGTGCTGTTCAGCCTGGACGGAAAGCAATTTGCCCACGCCGGCTGGTGCGCCACGCTACGTTTTTCCTGCGACGGGGTGCAACTGTAAACGCGCGGCAACAGGCGGGCGCGTTGACGCTCCGCGCGGCGGGCGATAAACTCTTCTCATGCTCAAGACGGCGTCGCGCCCATTGACGGTGGGCGATTACATGAGCCTGCCGGACGACGGGACGCGGTATCAACTCATCGAGGGAGAACTCCATATGGCGCCGTCGCCGAACCGGAAACATCAGCTAATCGCAGGAGAGATTTTCTACGCCTTGCGGCAGCATCTCGGAGAGAAGGGCAAAAATGAACTCTATTTAGCTCCTTTCGATGTGCAGCTGAGCGACACAACGGTGGTGCAGCCGGACATTTGCTACTTTTCGAAGAAGCGCGCTTCGCGGCTCACTCACCACGGCGCGGAAGGTGCGCCCGACCTTGTGGTGGAGATTCTCTCGCCCTCGAACGCGCATCTCGATCTCGGCGTGAAGCGGGAGATTTACGCCCGCTCCGGTGTGGAGGAGCTTTGGATCGTAGACCCGGAAGCCGACGAGCTGCGCGTTTATGATCTCGCCGCCGGCGCGCAATCCCCCACCGCCACGCTCACTGCGGGTGATACTTTGCAGACGCGGTTGCTGCCGGAATTCGCGCTGGAGCTGCGGGAAATTTTCCCGAATTGAGTAGCCGCTGCGCGAGCTCCGACGCAGGTGAGTTACGCCCGCGTTGTCGCGTTTGGACGTCCGAAGCTCGCGCGCGGGAAGTTTAACGAGAATACGCTTGCACCTGCTCTGCAGCGTCGGGAGCATAGTCGCACCGGTCGCTCCTTATGGCTTTTACTACGAGGGAAATTGAGTCTCCAGATCCTGCTGCGCGCGTCGCGGCGGCGGAGGCGGATTGGCGGCAATCCAGCGGCGATATCGGGGAGCGGATGGTGCTCAACATGGGGCCGTCACACCCGGCGACACATGGCGTGCTGCGGCTGGTGCTGGAGCTCGATGGCGAGACGGTGACGAAGGCAACTCCCGACGTCGGTTACCTGCATCGCGGCGATGAGAAGATCGCGGAAAACATGCAGTACAACCAGTTCGTGCCCTACACGGACCGGCTCGATTACCTGGCGCCGCTGGCGAACAACGTCGCCTACGCGTGCGCGGTCGAGAAGCTGATGGGGTGGGAATTGCCGCCACGCGGGAAAGCGATCCGCGTGCTGTGTTGTGAGCTCGCGCGCATTCAGGCGCATCTGCTCGGCGTCGGCGCGATGGCGCTGGATCTCGGGGCGATGACGGTGTTCCTCTACACGTTCACGGAGCGGGAGAAAATCTACAATCTCTGCGAG
>JACCZQ010000408.1 GCA_013695905.1 Chthoniobacterales bacterium | reverse complement strand
GACGTTCCTTCTTGCCAAGCGCGCGGCGCAGTTTCGACAACGCGATGTTCTGCAGCTGACGGATACGTTCGCGCGTGACGCCAAACTTCTTGCCGACTTCCTCGAGGGTCTTCGGCTTGCCGCCGTCGAGCCCGAAGCGGGAGAAGATGATCTTCCGCTCGCGGTCGTCGAGCACGTCGAGCAATCCGCCCACTTCGTTCCGCAGGTTCTTGTCGCGCAGCAATTCGAAGGGCGTCTGCGCTTCTTCGTCGCCGACGATTTCGCCAAACTCGGTTGAGTCATCGTCGCTGATTGGCGCATCGAGTGAAGCCGGCCGGATGGAGACAGTCTTCAGCTGCGACACCTTCCCGGCAGCGATGCCGATTTCCTCACCGAGCTCATCATCGGTCGGTTCGCGGCCGAGTTCCTCGCTCATCTGGAGCGACACGCGGCGCATCTTCGAGATTTTATCGACGAGGTGCACCGGCAGACGGATCGTCTTCGACTGGTTCGCGAGCGCGCGTTTAATGGACTGTTTGATCCACCACGCGGCGTAGGTGCTCAGTTTGCCACCTTTCGCGGGGTCGAAACGCTCCACCGCTTTCATCAAACCGATGTTGCCTTCGGAGATGAGGTCGAGCAGCGGAAGCCCGAGATTGGCGTAATCGTGCGCGATTTTCACCACGAGACGGAGGTTCGAGCGGATCATGAGGGCGCGCGCTTCGCGATCGCCTTTCTTGATCTTGGCGGCCAGCTCGATCTCCTGGTCGGGCGTCAAAAGCGGGATCTGCCCGATCTCACGCAGGTAAATCTTTATTCCAGTATCGCTATCTTCAGCAGCCATAAAGCTCTTCATTTAAGGGGGAAAGGGGGAGCACTTGCAAGTATCCTGTTGTTACGTTTGCCAAAGTGTCTCAGGTTGCACGTTCGGTCGGTCAGTTCTAGAAAGTATTTAATGGGGTTAACTATTCGGCTTATTGACACGGGCCGGACGTCTTTTGTTCAAAGTTTTTGCGGCCGCTGACATTCTGCTGCTGCGGACGGAACCCGGAGTGCGTTTCGCGAGGTGGAGCAGAGCCCCACGGCGCGGAATTTTTGGTTCGGAAAAAGAGCCTGCACCCCCGCCGGAGCAGCGTATCGGTAAGGGAGAGACTTTGAAGAAGAAGGCTGGCGAGGCCGCTGGCCGCGGGACATCGGCGAGGGGCTAGAATTTATGGGAACGAAGAAAGTACTGATCACGGGAGGGGCAGGGTTCGTGGGGTCGCATCTCGCGGACGAGCTGCTGGAACACGGCTACAGTGTTCGCGCCTTGGATAACCTATCGCCGCAGGTGCACGGCGCGGATGCCGGTCGCCCCGCCTATTTAGAGGACGAGGTCGAATTAATGATCGGCGATGTGCGCGATGCTGGGGCAATCAAGTGCGCGCTGGAGGGTGTGGACGCTGTGTACCACTTCGCGGCCACAGTCGGCGTGGGCCAGAGCATGTATCAGATCGCCGAATACACGAGCGTGAACGGCGAAGGCACCGCGATTCTCCTCGAAGCGCTGGCACGAAACCCGGTGGAGCGGCTCGTCGTCGCCTCCAGCATGAGCATTTACGGCGAGGGGCTCTACGTCACGCGCCACGGCGAGCGGGTCGAGGGACAGGAGCGTTCGCTGGAGCAACTCAGAGCCCACGAGTGGGAGGTTCGCGGTCCGGACGGCGAACCGCTGAAGCCGATCCAGACACCAGAGACAAAGTGTCCCGCCGTCCCCTCCGTTTACGCCATCTCGAAATACCAGCAGGAGCGGCTCTGCATGACCGTCGGGCGCGCCTACGGCATGGAGACAGTGGGGCTCCGCTTCTTTAATATCTACGGCACCCGCCAGGCCCTTTCGAATCCCTACACCGGCGTGCTGGCGATCTTCGCCTCCCGTTTCCTGAACAACAAACCGCCTCTTATCAACGAAGACGGCGCGCAGCAGCGCGATTTCGTCAGCGTGCGCGACATCGCGCAGGGCTGCCGCCTCGCGCTCGAGGTGGCGGACGCCGCCGACCGCGTGTTCAACATCGGCAGCGGCCAGCATTATACCATCCGGCAGATCGCCGAGCAGATGGCAGAGGTATTGAACAAAACGCAAATCGAGCCCCAGATCGTCGACCGATGCCGCGTCGGCGACATCCGGAATTGCTTCGCCGACATCTCGCTCGCGCAGGACATCCTCGGCTACGCTCCCACCGTTGAGCTGGAGGACGGACTCACCGAGCTGGCGGAGTGGCTCGAGGGCCAGACCGCCGTCGATAACGTCGCCGACGCCACGCAGGAGCTCTCCGCCCGCGGACTGGCGGTATGAGCGGCTGCCGCTGCTAGGAGCAGACGCTGGAGGGAACGCGCCCGTCGTTTCCTGCGATATAACGTCATGCGCGCAGCCATCATCACCGAGCCTCGCCACCTCGAAGTGCGCGAGGTCCCGAAGCCGGAGCCAACCGCGACACAAGTTCTGGTGCGGCTGGAAGGCTGCGGCGTCTGCGCCTCGAACATCCCGCCGTGGGAAGGCAAACCGTGGTTCAACTACCCCATGGCACCCGGTGCGCTTGGCCACGAAGCGTGGGGCAGAGTGGAAGCCGTCGGCGCGGAGGTGACGGGGTTCTCGCCCGGAGAGCGCGTGGCGATGCTCTCAAACAACGCCTACGCGGAATATGACGTGGCGGACGTCAGCGCTGTCGTGAAGCTGCCGCAGTCGCTCGATGGCGACGCGTTTCCCGCCGAGCCACTCGGCTGCGCCATCAACATCTTCAAACGCAGCAACATCGTGGCGCAAGTTTCTAACTTGCCGTCGGAACAGGCGAGCAAGTTGGAAACTTGCTCCACCATCGCCATCATCGGCATCGGCTTCCTCGGCGCGCTCCTCACCCAGCTCGCCACCGCCGCCGGCGCCCGCGTGATCGCCATCTCCCGCCGCGAATTTTCGCTGAACTTCGCCCGAGCCGCAGGTGCAGCTCACACCATCCCGATGGACGATCACCACCGGATCATCGAAGAGGTCCGTCGCCTAACGAATGGCAACTTCTGCGACGTCGTCATCGAAGCCGTCGGCAAACAGTGGCCGCTCGATCTCGCGGCGGAGCTCACCCGCGAACGCGGCCGCCTCGTCGTCGCTGGTTACCACCAGGACGGCCCGCGGCAGGTGAACATGCAGCTGTGGAACTGGCGCGGCCTCGATGTCATCAACGCCCACGAACGCGACCCGGCCATTTACCTCGAAGGCATGCGCGAAGCCGCCCACGCAGTCGAAGCCGGAACCCTGAAACCGCACCCGCTCTACACGCACCGTTTCCCGCTGGAGCAGCTCGGCGACGCCTTGAACATGAGCTCCGAGCGTCCCGACGGATTCATGAAAGCGCTGGTGATGTTTTCATGAAACGCGCGGTGCCGCAGA
>JACCZQ010000374.1 GCA_013695905.1 Chthoniobacterales bacterium | reverse complement strand
GTGGTTCGATGTGCCGGTGTTCGCCTACAAGGCGGCGGCGATTCCGGAAACCCTGGGTGAAGCAGCGCTGATGTTTACCTCGAAGGACGATCTGACGGGGCTTTCTGCGACGGCGCATCTGCTGGTGCAGCGTGGGAAGCTGCGGCGGACGGTGGTGCGGGCGCAGCAGCAACGCCGGCTGTGTTACCTGGAGGAGGCGATTCGGCCGCGCGTGGACCAGTTTCTAGCGTCGCTGTTGGGCGAATGATGACGATACGTTCCGCGCCCTCCTATCGGCGAACATACGGCTCAGAAACTCTCGCGGCACCGCAGTTTCTGCCTAACCTGCCCTGATGCTCGCTGATCTTCCTCTGACGCCGCCATTGCTCCTCCCGCCGGGGCAGACAGACGCCAGCGTGAGGCAACTCTTCGCGTCGGTGCAGATCGATGCCGCTCCGAAACGTGAGATCGAAGCGTATTGGCAGCAGGACTGGCGCCGCTTTCTATACACCTATGGACTTGTGCGCGATCTCAATGGCTCGTGCCTGGAGATCGGGGCAAATCCCTACTTCACCACGACCCTGCTGCGGTTCTTCACGCCGCTCCAGCTAACCCTCGCTAATTACTTCGGGCCACAATTCGACACGCTGGCGCGACAGACAGTTGCCTGCAGGAATCCGCACACCGGGGAGATCGTTGAGACTTCACTCGAGTTCCATCACTTCAACATCGAGGACGCGGCTTTTCCATTCGAAGACGAGAGTTTTGACGTGGTTCTATTCTGCGAGGTGCTAGAACACCTTCAGGCTGACCCGCTTCAGGTGTTGCTGGAGATCAAACGCGTGCTGAAGCAGGGCGGCTCCCTGATTCTAACGACGCCGAATGTCGCGCGGCTTGAGAACGTCTGCCGGATGATTGCAGGGGTAAACATTTACGATCCCTACTCCGGCTACGGTCCCTACGGGCGGCATAACCGAGAATACAACAAGCACGACCTGGCCCGTCTGCTGGAATACGCAGGGTTTCGGGTGGAAGTGCTCTCCTCCGCCGACGTGCACGAGAACAAGGCAGCTGACTTTTTTCCGCTCGAGCAGGTCACGCCGCTGGTGCGCTCCCGCGAGGACGACCTTGGCCAGTATCTCTTTTCGCGCTCTAAAAACGTCCGCGCTGCGGGCAGTAAACGGCCCGCATGGTTGTACCGCAGTTACCCCGACGGGATGCTGGAATAGGAGGGTTTCTCGAGGGTTTCTGCGTTCCGCTGATCGAAGCAATGTGGTTCGAGGTGCCGGTGTTCGCCTTCAAATCGTCGGCCATTCCAGAGACGCTCGGTGAAGCAGCAGTGATGTTTACGAGCAAAGACGACCTCGCGAACGTGGCAGCTACCGCTCACCTGTTGGTGCAGCGTGGGAAACTGCGGCGCGCCGTCATCAAGGCTCAGCAGCAGCGGCGACTGCATTTCCTGCCGGAGAAGGTGGTGCACCTCCTTGATCGATTGACGGAAGAACTTGTCGGCCCCTGACTCTTTGAGAGCAGTAATGAGCCGGGAGCCCGGTGGCCCTGCGGCCGCGACACCGCTCCGCGGGGGCAGATTTAGAGCTCCGACTAAAGCGACGCGAGATCCGTCAGCCACGCCTCGAGCAGCAGCATCTCGTCGGCCCCGACCCATTCCTCTTCAACGAGGGCGCCATAGCAGCGGCGCAGATTATCCGGCAGGTTCGCAGCACCGGATTCCAGGTTCAGCCCATCGAGCTTCGCGCACATGGCGCGGTTATGGAGGTAACCCGGCACCTCATCGGCAAAATCACGCATCAGGCTGTGGTCGTTCCGTTCCTGCCAGACATTGGCCTCGTGGAAGAGGATGCTCCAGCCGTTCACCCAGGCGATGCGTTGGGCGACAAAGCTGCGCCAGATGTCCGTCATCCGGAAGGAGCAATATGCCGGCAGATAGAGGAGCGGATACGCCTCCGGCCACCAGGCGGTGTTCTGACTATTGAAGGGGCACCAGGAGCCGTTCCCCAGTGCGACACGACGGCCGGTTTGGAAGTTCTGCGGCAGCGGAAGGATGAGGCGGTAAATCGCATCGACGTCGGGGTTTTCGTCGGCCAAACCCTGCTGGATTGGGCAACGCACTTCGGCGGTCGGGAGGGAGCTGAAGTCCGGCAGCGCGTCGTGCACCGCATCGAGGGGGAGGCCGCGCGGCCAGATGATTGCATCTGAGAAGTAGCGGTACACGTTTAACCAACCGGCGCTCGCCACCTGCGGGACTTGCGCGGTTACTTGCCGGTCATGCCAAAACTCCAGGCGCGGAATATTATCATCGTCGGTTTCGAGGATGAGCGGTGCTCCGCGTTGAATGGCGAGGAGGTAGCCGATGTTCTTGCGGGCGTAGTGCTTGGTGGGACAGAGACGCGCAAAGGTGAAGCCGCTTTCTTCCTGTTGCGCCACACTGTGGAACTCACAGCCGTCGAGTTCGAAATCCGCGGGGCTTTTCGTGTCCCCCATGACGAGGAACGAGAATCCTGCCTCGCGCGCGCCACGGGCGATTTCGCGCAGAACGCGGTTAGGAGGCGAGATGGAAGTAACGACGATGGCGGGTATAGACATGATGAGTAGGAAGGCTAGATCGACGGACGGAGCCACCGCAGCCGAAGCGAAACACATACAGCCCCGTGTCGCCGCCGCAAGCCGCTTCGCCTACTTGGAGGCGCAGCGCCTCGGCCAGCGAGAGCTATTCCCAAGCTGGTTCGCGGATGGCAAACAGCAGCTCCCGTGGGTCATGTCCGCCGGGGGGCTGCACCGGTTCCCCTCCCCCGATGATCTTGATAGAGTTCGCCCCGGAACGCCAGGGGCCGCGCAGCACCACCGGCACAAAACGGGAATGAGGCACTCCCGGCCGCCGCTCCGCTTCCACGCGCTGGCCATTCACGATGAACTCCAGTGTCACATCGCGGCCATAGAATTCCATCGGCAGAACCATGGTTGTCTCCGGCGCGAGCCCCTCCGGGGCCTCGAAATCAAGGCGAACGTCCTTGTTCGTCCACCAGAATGGGATGCTGCCCTCCATCTCACGCGCCCAGGTCGAGGTCACCGTTGCCTTTACCGGGAGCTGGCTGCTACCTCCAAGGAGCGGATAAGCGACGATGCCAGATGGTGGCTCCACCACACGCTTCGACTTGGCAGCTTTACGGACGTGCCGCTTGTAGTAACCGAGATTCATCTTCGCGATCTCGGTGAAGCGCTCCACGCTCCAGATGGGATCCTGCGCGAGAATCTTCGTGACGCGGTAGAGCTCACGCACCGTGGGATCGACGATGCGGTTCTCGCCCGTCTGAATCGACTCGACATAACCTTCCGGCAGCCCACGGAGGTAATGGCCGACGCGCCAGTTCTTTCGGCGGAGCATCGGCAGCTTCGAGAGGAGCGGGTCGCCTAACGCGTAGTAATCCAGAATGCGAACTTCGGGCCCGGCGAAGTAGCCGTACATCCCCGGGGTGCCAAATACAACCAGCTGCGGTCCGACCTGTCGTGCCTCTCTCCCCCATTGCACCCATCCATGGACTGGATCCAAATTACCACGGTGGAAGACCGGCAGCAGCCCGACGGTGGTGAAATACACGCTGCGTTCATCTGCAATGCCGCGCACATCGACGTTCGCAGCCGTGATGTCTGAACCTGCAGTCGACAGATGATGGTAGAGAAGCGTAGGCCTCGGTGCGAGCAGCCCTAGCGCAAAGCCGAAGGCGGCAAAAACGGCCCAACTTCGCGTCCGCAGCGGCAAGTGAACGAGAAGACACAACACAAAAAGCAGCGGGACGCTGAAAAACCGACCGTTCATGAAATCACCGCCGATCTTGACCACGTACAGCAGGTAGAAGATCACACCTACTCCGCCCGCGACCAGCCGCGGCTCGCGCGTCGCGATCACCAAACACAGCGCCAGGAAGATTGCCGCGAGAGTTACCGGATCGAAGTTGATCGAGCTGAGGAAGTAGAGCATCCCCTGCACAATCTGCTCGTCCCGCGGGAGGCCAGTGTGTAACTTCGCGTAGTAAGTGTTCGGGAACGGGTATCCAAAGTAGATCGTGGAGAACAGAAGCCAGCCGGAGAGCGGCAGTGAGCAGACGACGGCGCTCCAAAACAACCGACCCAAACTCACCTTCTGCTCCCGCCAAACAATCCAAGTGGTATACGCCACCGCCGGAAAGAGCATCAACATCAGGTCGAGGCGGTTAAATCCCACCAACGACGAGAGGAAAATCTGTTGGCGCAGTGCGTGTAAACTCGGCGGCTGCCGGCATGAGACGACGCAGAAGAGCGCCGTAAGCAAAAAGCTAAGGCTATTTTCCAGCCCCGAGGTGGTGTAATCGATGAACGCGCGGGAGGAAATCAGCACGACCAGAGCTGCCGCGGCAGCGGCGAAGGAAGAGGCCGCATACCTCACGAGCACGAACACCGCTGCCATCGAAGTCACGATGGCGAGGACAATCGTCGTAACGAACGTCTCGCCCGTCGCCGCATAGAACGGAGTAAGCACGAAATACCAAAGGGGATCCGTAAACACCTGCACCCGCTCTGCGACGTTCCAACGGAGACCGTGGCCGTTTAGAAAATTATCGAACGAGCGCAGACCGATGTAGAAGTCATCCCCCAGCCAGGCCGAGTTGATAACGACGGCGAGGAGCAGCAGCAATAAGCCGCTGACGACGAGCCGCTCCTGGACGGGGGAGCCCCAGCCGCCTCGCAGGAGGCGTGCGGTCACGCCTCCCATCGCTTGTGTCTCGCCACCTGCCGAATTCATCCGAAGACAAACTAATTCAGCTCGTGCAGCCCGCCGCATCTGGACAGCAGCAGTTTCCGACCGATGGTGCGCACAAGCAGATCCCCACCGCTGAAGGCGGCAAAAAATGCAGATGAATATTTACTGCGAACATCGGTCGTCAGGTTTCTCCGGCAGATCAGGCGCATGCCGGAATGGCCGGAAACCTCTACACGCGGCCACGCGCGGTGGCAAGGAAAGCACGACCTTCTACGGGCTTGCACGCGTGGCAATGTCGACGCGGGAGTGGGCACTCACCTTCGGCCGCTTCACGCGGCCAGCTCCACTCTCTACTTAGCGACGTGTCTCCGTCTTCGCTCCCGCGGCCGATGAACCTGTTCGCAGTGCCTCAGCCAGGGTGGCGGCGGACCAGGGATTTCGTGCGGGAGACAAAGGCAGTGTGGTTGGCGTTCGCCGCCTCGCGCCTCCTGATCCTCGGCTTGATCCTGCTATCGCGGGGAGCTGCGGCGCGGGGCAAGTTCTGGCAACCCGGCGGCCTGCTGGAGGTGCTCACTCAGTGGGACAGTGTCTACTACATCCACATTGCACGGCACGGTTACTTCGCCAGCCCGGAAAGTGCGAGCACGGTGGCGTTCTTTCCATTTTTTCCGCTCCTGACGAGCCTCATGTCGTGGATCATCCTGGACGTGCGCTTGGCCGGAGTGGTGACCGCAAATCTTTGCCTGCTCACCGCGGGGCTGCTCCTGCACCGCCTCGTCCGTGTGGATTTCGAGGAGAAACGAGTGGCCGATGTGGCGGTGATTCTCCTCATGTTTAGCCCGGTGAGCTTCTTCTTCTCCATGGCTTACACGGAGGCCACCTTCCTGATGCTGGCGCTGGGCAGTATGCTGGCAGCGCTCCGAAAGCGTTGGCTGCTGGCGGGGTTATGCGGTCTCTGCCTGGCGGCGACGCGGAATGTCGGCTTCTGGATAGCGGTTCCCTTGTTTCTCGAGCATCTGCGGCAGAGTTGGAGCCGCGAGCGGCCCTTTGCAGCTTTCCTGCACCCCCGGCTGCTCGTGCTTGCGCTGGTGCCGGTGGGGCTCGCCCTGTTCATGCTGTTTACGTACCTGAAAAGCGGCGACTTTCTGGCATTCTCCCATGCCGGAGCCACCTGGGGCCGCATCCTTGTCTCGCCTGTCAGCACGCTCCGCACTGCACAGTACCTGGAGCCATTCTACCGATGGTTTTTCCTGGGAATGCTCGGCATCGCCGTCACGTTGTGGTGCGCAGGTGTCGCGGCCAGGCTACGACGGAGTTACCTCGTGTGGGCGGCGCTCTTGATCACGACCTACCTTTCTTCCAATAGCTTGGAAGCTATTCCGCGGTACCTCAGCGTTGTCTTCCCCTTCTTCATCGTCCTGGCTGCAGTGGTGGCACGGCACCGCTGGAGCTATGAGCTTGTCCTGGCAGTGTCGGTTTCGCTGCTCACCATCTGCACGTTCCTACTGGCGAATGGCTACTGGATGACCTAGTTAACCGGCCAGTGCTGGCCTCTCCGATGGGTTCTTCTCTATGCAGGCTTCGGTTCGCCGCCATCTGCGCGATCGCGCTGCTGCACGCGGGGTGCGGACAGGATCGGCCGGACCTGCCGAATCCCTCCGTCGATCACACCTACCACTACGGGGAGACGATCAGCTTCGCACGCGGGGGGGATTCGCACCGCTTCCGCGCGAGCGGGTGGAGCGACCCGGAGCCGGGTGGCACCTGGAGTGACTCCACGGCTGCGTCCCTGGCCATACGCTTGCCTGCTACGGAGGTGCCGGTGCGGTTGCTAGCCCGGCTCCGCGGTCACGTTCATCCACCGGGAGTCCCTTCGCAGCCGGTGCACGTCTACGTTCGCGGGGAGAAAGTCGCCTTATGGGACGTGGCGAAGATGAGCGTCTATTCCGCGGTCATTCCGCAGGAACTCATCGGCGGCGGCGGTGTGATCTCTCTCGATTTTCACATCCCCGGCGCTGTCTCACCGGCCGCGCTGGGTACTAGTAGCGACCACCGCCGGCTCGGGATTGAATGCCGGGAACTCAGGGTCGTGAAGGAAACGAATGGAAGGGGTTACGACCTCGGCACAACCATCGAGTTCGGCGCCGGCAAAGGTGCCGAGCAATACCAGGTGAGCGGGTGGTCGCACGCGGAGGCGGAGTTTACCTGGACGGAAGATCACGTCGCCACGTTGCATTTTCAGCTGCCGCAATCCCAAGGCCCACTTCTGCTTCGCGCGCGCCTCGCAGGCGCGACCCACCCGCCCCAGGTAATGATTCAGCCGGTCGAGGTGCTGGCAAACGGCACAACAATCGCGCAGTGGGAAGTAGGTGACCCAGCAGATTTAGAGGCGAGCATCCCTGCAGATGTCATCACAGAATCGCTGACCATCGAGTTCCGGACGCCGAACCCGTTGTCACCGCAGACGTTCGGACAGAGCGCCGATTCGCGGGTTCTCGGCGTCTGCGTGTTCCACTTGACGCTCGATACAGCACCGTAAGCTCACCGCTTGCGAAGGCGAGTAGGCCCGGCAGCGAGAACAGACTAGACCCGCCCTGCCAGTCGCAGGCGAAGGAGCCGCCAGAGATTTCTGAACGCATCGGCGATCTGCTTGCGCCCCACATTATGGCTTGCGGCACGGTATTGGATCGGCGCCTCCGTGACCCTCAGTCTGCGGGCATACGTCTTCATTTCCGTCTGGAAAAACGGCCCACGCGAGACGATGCCCCGATCCACGATCTGCTGCAGCGCTTCGCGGGTGAAAAGCTGAAAGCCACTCGTCATGTCGTGAAGCTTTGTGCCGAGCACCAGATTCGTGAGGAAAGTACCTCCCCAGCTGATCCAGTATCGCTTCTTGCCGCTGTCAGCGATCGATCCTCCGGGGCAAAAGCGACTCCCAAAAACGCAGTCGTAGCCTTGCTCCATCTTCCGGAGAAGAATCGGTATATCGGACGGCTGGTGACTGAATCCGGCATCGATCTCAAGAACCCAATCCGGCTGGAGCGCCAGCGCCTCACGGTATCCACGCAGGTAAGCGTCCACGACTCCACGGTTCTCCGGCGCCCACACCACTTTCAAGTCAGGCGTCCTCTGGGCGTGCTCGTTCATCAGCTCGAGCGTATTGTCTTTCGTGGCGCGATCCAGCACCGCGACGAACGTTCGTTCCCGAAAATTCTGACACTGAGCCAAGACTGCATCCACAAACTCCACCGCCTTCTGCCCCTCATTTGCCATAGGGCAGACAATCGCGAGCGACAGGTCAGCCAGTCGAGGCGACGTCACTGATTTGGCTGGGGCAGGAGAGATCATCAAAATCGAGTGAGGCGAAGGAGTAAGTTGTTCAAGAACCGGCCGTTTGCAAGCTGCTCAAGCGCACGCGCTACCCTGAAGGAACGCGCGATCCTCCTCGCCTGGACTTTTGGAACGCGCGCGGAGCGGGATGCCGGCGACGTGCCAGAGGAAAGGTTACGCTGGCGGAAGCTGTGCCGCCGCAGTATCTAGCGGCGATGGTTCAGGAGCAGAAGGATCAGCCGCTCTCGTCCGCATCGCCGGTTGTGAATCCCCTCTGGCGGGGCGCGGGCTCGGTGCTGCTCGCGTTCGTCGCCTCTCGTCTCATCATCTTCGGTGTCATCGCGCTGGCGCGGATGGTGGTCGTGCCCGGCCGCTTCTGGCAAGGTGGTGGCCTTCTCACTGTGCTGACGGATTGGGACGCTGGCTGGTATCTAAGCATCGCACAGAGCGGCTACTCCTTTCAGCCGGGCGTCCAGTCGAATCTCGGCTTCTTCCCGTTCTACCCGATGCTCGTGTGGGCAGTCGCACTGGTTGTGCAGAATATGGGGCTCGCCGCCGTGCTGGTGTCCCACGCCTGCCTTCTCGGAGCCGGACTTCTCCTGAATGCTTTGATCAATTTGGATCACCACGACCTGAAGCTGAATCAGCGGGCGGCTATGTTTCTCATGTTCAGCCCCGTTAGCTTCTTCTTTTCAGATGCTTACAGCGAATCGACTTTTCTCCTGCTCACACTTGCCAGCTTCGTCGCTGCCCGTAGGGGACAATGGCTCCTCGCCTCCCTCTGCGGGATGTGTCTTGCCGCCACGCGGAACGTAGGCGTCATCATCGCCTTGCCGCTCCTGCTCGAGTTCCTCCGCGCCAGCTGGAATCCCGAGGTTGGTCTCCGGAGCATACTTCGCCCTGAAGGCCTGCTGCTCGCCCTCGTCCCCGCGGGGCTGGGATTGATCTTTCTTTATGGTTACTTCGCATTCGGCGATTTTTTTGCCTATTTCCGAGCCGCCGCCGCATGGGATCGCACCTTGACCACGCCGTGGCAGACTCTTGGCCATCTCCGCTCGCTCGAACCATTTTACCGGTGGCTTTTCGGCGGTGCGGTCGTGGTGGGTATCTCCTTGATGCTAGCTGGGGTAGCCTTGAGGCTGCGTCTTAGTTACCTCAGCTTCGCGGCGGTGCTGCTCGGCCTCTACCTCTGTGCGAGCAGCCTTGAAGCTATTCCGCGCTACCTCAGTATCGTGTTTCCGTTCTACATCGTGCTTGCGCTGATCACGCGGCGCGCGGAGTGGAGCTATACTCTCCTCTTCGCTGGCACGGTCGCCCTGCTGGCACTCTGTACGGTGCTCTCCGCGACAGGGTACTGGATGACGTGAGGACGGACTGCACTCCCTCATCTCCGGCACTGCCGCCGATCGCTTGACTTTGTGCGCTCGCAGGGTCATTGCTGGGCATGCGCACGATCAATCTGCCCGGTTCAAATTGCCGCAGCAGCGGCATGTGTCTCGCGAGTTCTGTTGTCGCGCTGCTAGCAGCCATTCTGCTGACCAGCTGCGGTGATCACGGGGGCGGTTCGACTGCCGGCAGCGCGCCAGCATATTCCTACGGCACCAAGATCAGCTTCGCTACGGCGGGCAATGCTGCGCCGTACCGCGTCTCCGGGTGGAGCGATCCCGAAGAGCAGTTTACCTGGACAGAGGGAGACACTGCAGTGCTCGCCATCCGTGTGCCAGCCACTGAAGAGGGTGTCGCTTTGAAGATCCGCGCGAACGGATTCACCAATCCGCCGGATCTGCCGGCGCAGCCGGTGGAAGTGTCGGTGAACAACAGAAAAATTGCCGATTGGGAACTCGGCGAAGTGGCTGAGCATTCCGCGATCCTTCCACCGGAGTTGGTCAAGGAAGGCGGCCTCCTCACGTTCACCTTCAAAATGCCTAAGGCAGTGCCGCCCAAGGCTGCCGGCAAGGGTGACGATCCCCGCGTCCTCGGAATGTGCGTGCACGAGGTTGAGATCCGGAAAGTCGGGTGACCAATCCGGCAGCCGCACGCTCGCCGGCGCGTCAGAATACCCCAAGCTGATGCGGGTTGCCTTCGTCGTTCAACGTTGCGGCACAGAGGTGAATGGCGGCGCCGAGGCGCATTGCCTTCAGATCGCGCAGCGCATGTCCGCTCATTGGCAGACGGAGGTGCTCACTACCTGCGCGCTCGATTACATGACCTGGGAGAACCATTATCCTCCAGGTCCGCAGATGCTCGGCGGCACCACAATCCGCCGTTTTGCCGTCGATCGGCCGCGAGACGTCGAGAGTTTCAACCGGCTGTCAGGAGAACTGCACGCCCGTCTGGAGTCGAGCACGATCGAAGAGCAGGAAAACTGGATGCGCGCGCAGGGGCCGATCAGCTCGCCCTTGTTAGACTATCTCATCTCGGAGCAGCAAGGCTATGACGCATTCGTCTTCTTCGGCTACCTCTACGCCACCACCCATTTTGGTCTGCCGCTGGTTCAAGAAAAGGCGCTCCTCGCTCCCCTCGCGCACGACGAATGGCCCATCTACTTCCGGATGTGGGACGATTTTTTTGCGCGGCCACGGCGATTTATCTTCAATACCCGGGCGGAGCGGCAGTTTCTCCGGCGCCGCTTCCCGCAGCTAAGTCTTGACGGGCCAGTGGTAGGTGTCGGGATTGAACCGCCCGCCCGCGTGCAACCACAGGCATTCGCGCGCAAGTATGGGTTGCGCGATCCCTTCCTCCTCTACGTTGGCCGCATCGACGCGTCGAAAGGTTGTGCGGAGATGTTCGAGTGGTTCGTCCGTTTCCGCAGCACCACGCGCGCACCCCGGAAGCTGGTGCTGATCGGGAGCGAAGTGCTGCCGGTGCCGTTTCATGACGACATCATTTACCTTGGCTTCGTCGAGGAAGCGGAAAAATGGAATGCGATGGCAGCGTGCGATTGGCTGCTCGTCCCGTCGCCCCATGAGAGCCTCTCGATGGTGCTGCTGGAAACGTGGGCGGTCGGACGGCCGGCCATCGTCAACGCGCAGGCGGAGGTTCTGAAG